>CAKSPN010000077.1 GCA_934481375.1 uncultured Clostridia bacterium | reverse complement strand
GAATAAGCTCACATATATATTAAATCTGTATAATACGCAGACGGAGATAATAGAGGACGTCAATCTTATAGACTGCATTGATAATGCAATCATTGAAGCAAAGATACCGCCGGATATAACCATAACCAAGAGTTATGAGAATAATAGCATTTATATCAGTGCAGACAGCATGCTTATAGAGGAAACACTGATAAATCTGTTAAAGAATGCGGTTGATGCAATATCCCGAAAAGGGGAAGGCAACGGCAGAATAGATATACGTATTCAGACCGAGAGCGGTTGGCTGTGTATGTATATACGTGACAATGGCTGCGGAATAATGAAAAAAGATTACAAAAGGATATTTACTCCGCTGTTTTCCACAAAGAAAACGGCGCAGAATTGGGGAGTAGGACTGTCGTTTGCACTCGGCGTCATAAACTCCATTGGCGGACAAATCTTATTCCGAAGTAAATACGGCAAGTTTACAGAGTTTGAGATTCTTTTGCCTTTGGCTGAAAGGTCAATTTGTCAAATAAAGAGCGAGGGGGATAAGGTACAATGGCAAAGATAAGAGTTGCGGTATGTGAAGATATGGAGTCTATCAACAAGCATTTTGTTGAGTTAATATCGTCACGCAGTGATATGGAGGTTGTTGCGTCTGCGAAAAGCGGTGCACAGATAAAAGAGCTGGCATTGAAAACAAAGCCCGATATTATACTTATGGACATACAAATGGAAAGTGAAAAAGCGGGAATAGAAGCGACAAAGGCAATATTGGAGTATCTGCCGGGTGCAAGTATAATTATACTTACCATTCATGATGATGATAAATTGATATTTGAAGCCTTTGAGGCAGGGGCGGTTGATTATATATTAAAAAGCGTACCGCAGAACGAGCTGTTTGACGCTATAATAAATGCGTATAATAAAGATGTTACTCTAAACCATAATATAGCGCAAAAGATAGTCAGCGAATTTGTCAAGATGAAAAGAGAAAAAACAAGCCTTATGTATCTTGTGAATATGATGTGTAATCTATCGCCGACGGAAATAGAAACGTTGAGGTATTTCTGTATGGGCAAGACACGGCGTGAGATAGCCGATATACGGTGTGTGGAGCTGGTGTCGGTGCATACGGCAATAACGAGAATAATGAAAAAACTCGGTTACAGCAATTCAAGGGATATGGTAAAGGATCTTAATGCATTGAATATATTGCAGCTGATTACCGAACATGATATTAAAAAAAGAAAATAACTTTATAAAAAAATAACCTTCTTTAATGAAGGTTATTTTTTTATCGGCACGGACAGTATTAATGCCGTGAAGTAAAAAAAACTTTCAAAAATATACATATATTCACAAAAAACGCATTACAAAATTGTATGTTTACAACAATAGCTAAGAATGATAGAATATAATCAGGTAAAGAGATGGGGGAAAATACCCATACAAAAAAATAAACCTATATGAGAAAGGAGCAGATTTTTAATGAAAATCAAAAAATTATGTGCAGTTCTTGCAGGGGTGTTGGCAATATCGTCACTTGCGGGCTGCGGCAAAGGAAAAGAGGACAGTGACCTGAAGACCGTACGTATATGGACGGGTAATTCACACTCAAAGACAGCTGTGTCACGTTTGGTGGAGGAGTTCAATGCAAAACGAGGAAAAGAACTCGGCGTAAAGGTTGTATATGAAGTGAAGTCGGGAGATATGGCTCAGTCTATCGATCTGGCATATGAGACAGGCGAAGAACCGGAATTTTGCGCAGGCGGAAATATACGGCAGCTTGCGGAGACGGGCAAGATTGTTGCAATAGAAGATATGCCGGGCGGTAAAGAGTTTTTGGCTGAATATGATCCCGAGTCGCTTGTAAATTTAAAGGAAAACGGCAAAACTTATCAGGCGCCTTACGGCAAGACGACAGTAGGTCTTATATACAATAAGGATATGTTTAAAGCGGCAGGTTTGGTGGACGAAAACGGAGAACCGACGCCGCCGAAAACATATGCACAGATGCGTGAGTATGCAAAGAAGCTTACGAATGCGGACAAACAGGAATTTGGCGCAATAGTACCGCTGAAGCCGTCGTGGATATATGGTATTGCGGTTACAAATGTTGCAAAATCATCATGCAATTTCAGTACATATGACTGGAAAACAGGAAAGTTCGATTATACGCATCATATTCCGGTAATGGAAATGTGGAAAGGTATCCAGGACGACGGTTCGATGTTCCCCGGCATACTTAATATGGATGATGACGCCGCACGTGCACAGTTTGCACAGGGTAAAATCGGTATGAGAATAGGTGCTTCACACGATTGCGCAGTTCTCACGGAGCAGTTCCCGGCAGTATGCGACTGGGGAGTAGCGCCTATCCCGACTTTGAATGAAAACGAGAGATATGCTACAAGTGCATCGGTAAGTTCTGTTCTCTGCATCAATAAGAAGGCGGTTGACTTGCTGGGCGCAGAAACGGCAATGGAAATTTACAAGTGGTTCCACGGTGATGAAATGATGACTGCTCTTTATGAGGAAGGCATGGAAATTCCGGCAAAATCCGGACTTATAGAAAAAGCTACGGTGAAGACGGATATGAAGGGTTGGAAAGAATTTGGCGCATTATCAGAGATAGGCTATAATGACAACTGGCATACACCGGGCGCAATAAATACCGGAAAGAAAACAGCTCAGGAATACTTCCTCAATGATTTCTGGACAGGCAAAATGACAGCGCAAGAGATTGTTAAAGAACTTAACGAAGGCGCTGTTGTGGGTATGAAGAACTGGTTTGAAAAGAATCCTGACAAGAAGATTGAAGACTATATAATTCCTGATTATAACACAAAGGTGGAATGACTTAATGAAAAGTAGCGCAAGAGGTATAGAAGCAAAAGCTTTAAAGAAAAAAAGATTTTTCACAAAGCATGATATAGAATGTACGGTGATGATATCGCCGGCGATAATCGGTTTCTTTGTATTCACTCTGTATCCGATAGTATGGGCAATTTCAAAATCGTTCAATTATTACACGGGAGTAGACAGTCAGACGATGTTTGTCGGATTTGAGAACTTTATAAATGTTTTCACCAGGGATACAGGTTACTGGCCCGCAGTGGGAAACAGCTTTTTATTCACACTGGGAAAGCTGCCTATTGAGTTGCCGCTGGCATTCTGTCTGGCGCTTATTGTAAGTAAAAAGCGCCGCGGCTTTAAGTCGGCGAGAGTAGGACTGTATTTCCCAACAATCATAAGTGTAACGGTAGTCGGTCTTGTGTTTACAAACTTGTTTTCATATTCGGGATATGTTAACACAATACTTCAGAAGATAGGCTTGATCAGCGCACCGATCGATTATTTTTCACACAAGGGATCAGCTTTGATGATTCTTATCATAGCGTCGGTATGGCAAACATTCGGTATCAACACCATATACTTTATGGTTGCTCTTGCAAATGTTCCGGAGGAGGTTTATGAAAGCGCAAAGCTTGACGGCGCCGGAATGTTTGTTACATTATTCAAAATAACGCTGCCGCTGATTGCTCCGGTATTGGCAACGATTTTGCTGCTTGCGATAAACGGTTCGCTACAGGTGGGCGATATTGTTCTGAACTTAACAAACGGCGCTCCGGGCGGACAGACGGAGGTTGCAACAACATTCCTGCTGAAAAAGATAGTGCCGGGCTTTGCGTCGACATCAGCAAATATAGGCGAGGGATGTGCAGCGGCAATTATAAATGCATTCATATATTCGGGCGTAGCGTTAATTTACAGCAAGCTTTCAAGCAAAGTTGTAAGGTATTATTAAGGGGGAGGTACATATGAAGATAAGAAAAGGAATATCATTGACAATTATGTACCTTGTGTTAATAATCGCACTGATATTTGTGTTTTTTCCGGTAGTGTATATGATACTCGGTTCGTTTAAGAGCAATATGGAGATTATGACCGGCGGAGCGTCGCTTTTACCGAAGACGTGGAGCATGGATAACTACAAAACAATATGGTCGGCATCAAGTGAATTTAATGCGCCGAAATTACTTTGGAACAGTATATGGTATACGGTAATAAGCGTGATCTTAACCGTGTTTAATTCATGCTTGGGAGGATACGTCTTTGAAAGAGGACATTTCAAGGGGCAAAAGCTTTGGTTTGGAATATTCTCGGCGCTGATGTTTGTTAATTTCGGAAGTGCAACAATCGTTCCGCAAATGAATATAGTTTCCTCCATCGGGTTAATGGGTTCATTGTGGGGACTGGTAGTTGTAGGCTTCTTTGGCGTAAATATTGTTAACTTTTATCTTGTACGTGGGTTTGTAGCGGGTCTTCCGAAAGAAATGGACGAGGCTGCGGCTATAGACGGCTGCAGTTTCTTCGGAATATTTATACATATAATTGCGCCGCTTTTGAAACCGATAGTGGCAACGCTTGCAATGCTTGGTTTCCAGGGTACTTGGAACTCTTATATGATGCCTATGCTGTATACAATGTCGGATCCGTCAAAGGGTACGCTTGTATCGGCGTTGTTCTCTCTTAAGAGCTCGGGCAATGCGGCGGCAAACTGGAATATAATGCTTGCCGGATCGGTAATTGCGTCTATTCCGGTAATAATAATTTATATGTTCGGCAATAAGTATTTTATGAATAACCTTACAGCCGGAGCGGTAAAGGGGTGATCGCCCGAATTGTAAAAATAAATCAAATATTATATATGCTGTAATTAAAATTCAGCGTAAAAATACGTTTAACAGAGATATGCTTATAAATAGGAGGTATTAATTATGAAAAAGATAATTTCAAGTGTTGTAGCATCGGCTATGCTGTTTTCAACTGCGGCAATGGCGGAGACAGTTGTTGCGCCCACGCCTCAAAATGTAACATCCGCACAGACCCAGACCTTTGACGGTGAGGTAACAAATACCATGGGTTGGTGCAGCTACGGGTCGGGTCCGAATCAAGTCAACCAGGAAGCAGATAACGATACTGTAAAAGTTGTAAAAAATCCGTTTGCAGACGAAAATACAACAGATGAAGTTTTGAAATTCGAACACAACACAGAGAGAGATGGTGATGGGGCTCTCTTTATTATGAATCCCAACGCACAGTTGGGCGACGGAGATATATTTAAAATATCATTTGATGCAGCGTTAACGAATAAAGGCAACTCTCAAAGCAATATGCAACTCACAGTAAAAATAAACGGAAACGAAAATTCTACATGTGCTTTAAAGGTGTTTGACTCAGGCTGGACAAGTGATTTAAATTTTACCGATACAGTGGATAACTGGGCGGTAAAAGCGCCTTCATCAAACGAATTTACACATTACGAAATTATATTTGACACGGGTTCAAATATAATTACATATATTTCGGGCGACAAGTCTGTATCTTATCCGATGAATGCCGGAATTTCCGTAGATACGGTAGAAGCTGTTATGTTAAGAACCGAACATGAAAAGGGAAATAATGCTACATATTATTTAAACAATATGTCCTATGCCGTAACGCATGTTCCAAACGAAAAAATAGAGAATTTTGACATATGCGCAGAAAACGGAGGCAATGCATGGAATACAACAAGAACTCTGAAAAATGCCAAATATAAGCTTGCCTCAGAGTATGCTGACTCCAAACAGGATATTGATGAAAACAGAGGCAAGGTATTAAAAACATGGGGTAACGTATACTTCCCTAATGATATAATTATGCCTTTAGATTATGCAATGCGAAATGATGATGTATTTACATTCAGCTTTGATTATGCTATGAGCGCCATGAATAATGATAGTTTGTATTTCTGCCTAGACGATCTTTTGGCAGACGTTGCGAGAAATATGAGCATTAAGCTTACGAGTGTAGCGGGTGAGTTGGCAGAAGGAATGACAGAATTCAATGTGAGCAGTACTTTATTTAAAATTGAACAAGGTAAAATATGGATTGGAGGCGATTGGCGCTCCGAGGGGGGTGTTATACTTACACCGAATCAATTCAGTACTATTACAGTTGTAATTGATAACAGCGACAGTGACTATGGCAACAAGCGTACCCTGGCAATATATGTAGATGGAAAGCTATATGTCACAAAGTGGTATATGGAAGATAATGAAGGTGCCGTAGATTCCAGCACAATTATTAAAGGCGTTACGCTTAGATTTAATAACGGCAATGTAACAAGATATTTCGATAATTTGTGGGCGTCGTATACAGAGAATAAGATCACGGTTGACGGCGAAACGGCGTCATACACATATCCGGTAGTATACGATAATGCGGAAGAAGCTCATTTTATAGTTGCATATTATGGCGAAGACGGCAGATTTATAAGTGCCGAGCAGACCTCCGCAACACCGGCTGACGGAAGAACGGTAACAGCAAATATCAGCGAACCGGCAGGTACGGCAAAAACAAGAGTGTTCAGATGGAATCGAAATAAATTGATGCCGCTTACACCTGTATGGCAATCAGGCTCCGATACAACACAGTGATTTAAAGCAATATTACGGGATATTCCTCTCCGCATATGCGGAGAGGAAGGTTACTACAAAAACATAAGGGGAAAACTATGAAACATTTAAAGAAAATATGTGCGTCGGTACTTTCTTTGGCTTTGTCGGCAAATATATTTATATTGCCGTCGCCTATAGCGCAGGCGGCGCCGGCAGAGGATAATTTAATCGACGGTATATACTACGGCATATCGAAAAAAGATCTTCCGGGTTCATACGGTCCATGGTATGACTGGAATCTGGGACCAATTCTTATTAGCTATCCATCAGACACTGCATTCAGTATTGAACCGGCGTCACGCTTTGACTCAAACAGAAAAAATGGTGATGAGGTTGCGGCGTTTACTTTGTCAGCCACGAAGGACAGTAAAAATCAAAATATAAAAATTCCGGTAGATAAAGAATTGGAAAAAGGCGATATATACACATTTTCAATTGACGTATGTATTGATGCCTCAGAAGCGTTAAATAATATACAGATAGTTATGAACAATATGACTGCCGGCGTGAGCGGTCAGTGGGCTGAAGTCACAAAGGACAATACTTCTAAAAATGCTCCCAGTATTGTAAGGGATTTCGGACCCGGTAATACGTATTTTGCAGGTGATTTTGATGTTGGTGCGTATAATCAGTGGGATTCCGGATTTGTGCGCTATGAAGTCATCATTGATACCGAAGATGAAGAATACGGCGGCGAGCAGACTCTTGAAGTAAATATACGAAGCAAAAACTATTCGGCGTCAAAGCAGCATTTCAAGGGTATATATCATCAGATTGACCATGATAACGGCGACGCTAAACTGGACGGTACGGTTGAGAAAATAAACCGGATAAATGTTCTGCTGGCGTCCAATCCAAGCGTAGCTCCGACTATGCCTATATATTTTGCTTTTGATAACATTCGTTCCTCAGTGTATCATGACAGCAAGGCAAGCAGGGATGCAATGTTTCTTAAGACCGAAAAAGGCGAATACCGGACAAAGACGTTTACAACGTTGCCCGACGGCGGAGCAACAGCCGTAAGCTCAATCGGCGGAAATGAAACTGTTGCATTTGATGTCCCCGACGGCGAAACAGCGGTAGCGTACAGAGATATTACTCAAGACGGCGCAACAATGAATATTGCAAGCCATGAAACAAGCTCGTATGTTTATGCCGATGTTCTTGTCCCGGAGGGCGAGAATGCAGACGATTATTATATTACGCTTGCATCAATGC
>CAKSPN010000076.1 GCA_934481375.1 uncultured Clostridia bacterium | reverse complement strand
AGATGCCGGCAGTACCGGTTATAAACATTAGGTTCTTGTCTGCGGCGGTACGGGCTGTACTTCATCGGGCAGTAAGAAGATACTTGAAGTTTTGGAGGAAGAACTCAAAAAAGAGGGTCTTGACAAAGAAGTTGCAATAGTAAGAACAGGCTGTTTCGGTCTTTGTTCATTAGGTCCTGTCATGGTAGTTTATCCGGAGGGTTCATTCTATGCAAGAGTTGAGCCGGAGCATGTTGCGGAGATAGTTCATGAACACTTAAAGGGCGGAAACGTTGTTAAATCACTGCTTTACGAGCAGACAGTCTGCGAGGACGGCTCGATAAAGGCGCTTGATGAAACGGACTTCTATAAAAAGCAGCTGCGTGTCGCACTGAGAAACTGCGGCGTTATCGACCCCGAAAACATTGAAGAATACATAGCAACGGACGGTTATCAGGCACTTGCAAAGGTGCTTACGACAATGACTCCAGACGATGTTGTCGATACTCTTATAAAATCAGGTTTAAGAGGCAGAGGCGGCGGCGGCTTCCCGACAGGTAAGAAATGGTCGTTCGCAAAAGCGTCGGTAAACGATCAGAAGTACGTCTGTTGTAACGCCGACGAGGGCGACCCCGGTGCATTTATGGACCGTTCAATCCTTGAGGGCGACCCGCATGCGGTGCTTGAAGCAATGGCTATCGCCGGCTACACAATCGGTGCAAACAAAGGTTACATATACGTGCGTGCGGAATATCCCGTTGCCGTTGACAGACTTAAGATTGCAATCGCACAGGCTAAGGAATACGGTCTTTTGGGCGATAATATTTTCGGTACGGACTTCTCATTCGATATAGGCTTAAGACTCGGCGCAGGCGCATTTGTCTGCGGTGAGGAAACAGCGCTTATGACCTCAATCGAAGGTCACAGAGGCGAACCCCGTCCCCGTCCGCCGTTCCCGGCAATAAAGGGTCTTTTCGAGAAACCGACCATTCTTAACAACGTTGAAACATATGCAAACGTCTGTCAGATTATATTAAAGGGTGCGGACTGGTTCTCAAGTATGGGTACGGAAACATCAAAGGGTACAAAGGTATTTGCACTCGGCGGAAAGATTACGAATGTCGGTCTTGTTGAAGTTCCCATGGGTACTACGCTCCGTGAAATCGTAGAAGAAATCGGCGGTGGCGTTCCGAACGGCAAAAAGTTCAAGGCTGCTCAGACGGGCGGACCTTCCGGCGGCTGTATTTCGGCTGAAAACATTGATGTCCCCATCGATTACGAAAACCTTATCGCTCTCGGCTCGATGATGGGTTCGGGCGGTCTTATCGTTATGGACGAGGATACCTGTATGGTCGACATCGCAAAATTCTTCCTCGAATTTACGGTAGACGAATCCTGCGGTAAATGTACTCCGTGCCGTATAGGTACAAAACAGCTTTATCAGTTTATAGATAAAATTACAAGAGGTCAGGGCGAGATTGAAGATATTCAAAAGATTAAGGATTTGTGCGCATATATGAAAGCCACTTCGCTTTGTGCGCTCGGTCAGTCTGCTCCGAACCCCGTTATCTCAACGCTGCATTGCTTTGAGGACGAATACATTGCGCACGTTAAGGACAAAACCTGTCCCGCAGGCGTATGTAAAAAGCTTCTCAAATACGAGGTTGTCGAGGACAAATGTAAGGGTTGTACACTCTGCGCACGTAACTGTCCTGTCGGCGCAATCTCGGGCGCAGTTAAAACTCCTCACGTTATTGATCAGGAAAAATGTATCAAGTGCGGTGTTTGTATGACAAACTGTAAATTCAATGCAATCGTTAAGGGATAAGGAGGTATAATATAAATGGTAAACTTAAAAATAAACGGCATAAGCGTTTCAGTGCCTGAAAATTATACAATCCTTCAGGCGGCGAAAGAGGCAAACATTGAAATCCCGTCGCTGTGCTACTTAAAAGATTTAAACTGCATCGGCGCATGCCGCATATGCGTTGTTGAGGTTAAAGGCAGACGCGGACTTATCGCATCGTGCGTATATCCCGTTGAGGAGGGTATGGAGGTATTCACAAACACCCCTGCCGTAATGGAATCAAGAAAAACAACAATTGAGCTTTTGCTCTCAAACCACAACAGAAAATGTCTCTCGTGCGAGAGAAGCACAAACTGTGAGCTTCAGAAGCTTGCCGCAGACTATGGTATAGATGAGGACAGATTCCCGCAGGATATTCGTGACTGCGAGATAGACAATCTCTCACCGTATCTTGTCCGTGACAACAGCAAATGTATACTCTGCCGCCGTTGTACGGCTGCCTGCTCAAAACTGCAGTCAGTAGGCGCTATAGGCGTTGTAAACAGAGGTTACAAATCGGCTGTTGAATGCGCATTTGATAAAGACTTGATGGAAACCTCGTGCGTAGGCTGCGGACAGTGCGTTGTCGCTTGTCCCGTAGGCGCGCTTAAGGTTAAGGATAACACGGATCTTGTTTGGGACGCTATAGCAGACCCCGAAAAGCAGGTACTGGTATTCACTGCTCCGTCAATCCGTGCAACACTCGGCGAATGTTTTGATATGCCGATAGGCTCAAATGTTGAGGGAAAAATGGTTACTGCCATAAAGGCGCTCGGCGTTGACAGCGTGTTTAATATGGACGTTACCGCAGACCTCACAATCGTTGAGGAGGCTACGGAACTGCTCGAAAGAATAAAAGGCAACGAAGTTCTTCCGATGTTCACAAGCTGCTGCCCCGGTTGGGTTAAGTTTATAGAGCATCATTATCCGGACTTCATTCCAAATCTTTCATCGTGTAAATCACCTCAGCAGATGTTCGGTGCAGTATTGAAATCATACTATGCGCAGAAGAACGGAATTGACCCCGAGAACCTGTTTGTTGTCAGCGTTATTCCGTGTACGGCAAAGAAGTTTGAATGTACACGTGCGGAAGAAAACGCATATGATTTTGCCGATGTTGACGTATCGCTTACAACACGTGAATTGGGCGATATGATAAAGAAAGGCGGAATTAAATTCACCAACCTTCCCGACGGCAAGTTTGACGATCCGTTTGAGGTTGCAACGGGCGCAGGCGCAATATTCGGCGCAACCGGCGGCGTTATGGAGGCCGCTTTAAGAACCGCCGCAGATATTCTTGAGGGCGGTTCGGACCTTATCGAATTTAAAGAGGTAAGAGGTACTCAGGGTATAAAAGAAGCTACATACACACTGGCAGGCAAAACTCTCAATGTGGCTGTTGCTTCGGGACTTGCAAATGCAAGAGCAGTGCTTGAAGCGATTAAATCGGGTGAAAAGCATTATGACTTCCTCGAAGTTATGGCTTGCCCCGGCGGCTGTATAAACGGCGGCGGACAGCCTGTGCAGAGCGACTCTGTAAGAAACAGCGTTGACTTAAAGGCGGTACGTGCAAAGGCTCTATATGATGCAGATGAAAATCTTGAGCTCAGAAAGTCGCACTTAAGCCCCGTTGTGCAGATGCTTTATGATGATTATTTTGAGGAGCCCGGCAAAGAAAAATCCCACAAGCTGCTCCACACGACATACGTAAAAAGAAACAAATTCTAAAAACCAAAAGGACGATTGCTGATGCAATCGTCCTTTAATTTTTATTTTATAATTTATTTCGGAATTTTCCTGTCCTTGAAATAAAATTCCTCATCGTGTTCGTTTATTTTCCGAAGAATTTTACAAGGATTTCCTTTAGCATTTTCTGCCGCTTTTCAAGTTCTGTCGGACGTGTCATATTGAACTCATACAGCTTATCGAGGCATTTTATCTGCCTTTTCATAATCTCGTCGTCACCGGGCAAATATAATTCACCCGTATGCATTTTTTTCATTGAGCGTCTCCGCATTTCAGAGTACCATAAGCAGTGTTCCCGCTGTAAGCAATACCGCTCCGATTAATGACTTGTACGTAAAGTTTTCGTGCAGAAATACAAACGCCAGCACAAGCGTTATTACAACGCTCAGCTTGTCTATCGACGCCACCTTTGATGCATCGCCCAATTGAAGCGCCTTGTAATAGCACAGCCACGACGCACCCGTCGCCAGTCCCGACAAAATCAGAAAGAGCCAGCTTTTACGGCTTATATCGCATATTCCATTTTGGGAATCCGTCAGAAAAACCATGCCCCACGCCATAACAAGCACAACCGCCGTTCGGATTGCGGTGGCAAGGTTGGAATTTACTCCGTTAATTCCGACTTTTGCAAGAATTGATGTCAGCGCCGCAAACAGCGCAGACAAGCCTGCAAGCAATGCCCACATAAAACTCACCTCTTAACAATCTTAACGCCGTAACCGCCAAGAGTCAAGGTTCCGTCCGCTTTTTCATTTTCGGGTATAATCACTCCGCTTACTCCGTCCACCGTAACGGTTTCGGGAGTATAGTTCTGTATAAATAAATACTCATTTTCGCCGTCGGTACGGGACTGCACAGTCACTCCGTGCGGAAGTTCCGACTCGATATTTCTCTTTATGCCCTTTCTGTCGGCAAGCATTTTGTAGAAATCAATGCAGAAGTCGCCGTTATCACGGAAAGCGATATAATGTGCCTCGCCTTCGCCGTATTTGTTCTCGGTCAGCGCCGGACTGCCTTTGTAGAAGTCGCATTCAAACTCGCCCGTCACTTTTGCGCCTTTTGCATGGATAATCTCGCAGTAATCAACAGCGTCATATTCCCTGCCGCACACAATTTTCACCCTGTTCTTTTCGTTGGGCGTAAGCGTGTCGATTTCCTCGGTCAGAATACCCATTACGTCCTTAAGCTTTCCACCCGGCATACCTCCTATATAGCACAGCGAATTTTCTTCAACCGTGCCGAACATATACGTTGCAACAAGCGTTCCGCCGTTTCTGACGTATCTTTCAAGATTATTCGCCTGATCCTCTTTAACCATATAAAGCATGGGCGCAACAACTATTTTGTACTTTGACAAATCGTCTGACGCACCCACAACGTCAACGTTGATACCCTGTTTCCAGAACGCATAGTAGTGCTTTAATAACGTGTTTAAAAAGTCCTTATCGCTTTTGTGATAAGCGCTTGCGTCCTCTAATGCCCACAGATTATCCCAATCGTAAAGGATTGCAACCTCCGACTCGGTTGTTGTGCCTAATATTTCATCAAGCTGTTTTAAAATTCCGCCCAGCTCCGAAACCTCGCGGAACGTTCTTGTATCGTTTGTTCCGACATGGCTCACAACCGCACCGTGATGCTTTTCGGAGCAGCCTCTGCCCTGACGCCACTGGAAATACTGCACCGAATCCGAACCGTGCGCCACTGCCTGCAATGACGCAAGCTTGTTTACGCCCGGCTTTTTGAGCTTGTTGTACTCACGCCAGTTTACAAGGCTCGGCGTGCTTTCCATAAGCATAAACGGCTTGTGCTTTAATCCTCTGAAAACATCGTGGTTAAACGCCGACATCGTTGCCGTATACACATCGTCTCTCACGTGCCATTCGGGATAATTGTCCCACGAAATGACGTCAACGTGCTTCTGCAGTTCTCTGTAATCGGGCGCATAAATCGGTTCGACCATATTGGTTGTAACAGGTATGTCGGGCGTGTACTCACGCAAAGGAGCGGTTTCGTTGTCGATAAAATCGCCCGTCTGATATGTAGTAAATCTTTTCCAGTCAAGCGTAAGACCGTTTGTGCAGTTTTCGCCTATATCTGTCGGAGCCTCAATCTGATCCCATGAAGTGTATGTGTGGCTCCAGAACGCCGTCCACCATGCCTTATTGAGATTTTCGAGCGTGCCGTACTTTTTCTTGAGCCATTCACGGAATGCTTTCTGACATTCCTCGCAGTAACAGCAGCCGCCGTATTCGTTTGAAATGTGCCACATCAAAAGCGCAGGGTGATCCTTATAGCGCTTTGCAAGCTCCGCATTTATCGCACGGACTTTTTCTCTGTAATACTTTGATGTAAGGCAATGATTGTGGCGCTGACCATGCTTGTTTCTGCCGCCGTCCGCTCTCACACGCAACACCTCCGGGTGCGCAAAACTCATCCACGCAGGACGTGCGCCCGACGGTGTGGCAAGGATAACCTTGTGACCGTTTTCGGCAAGCATATCCATCATTTTGTCCATAAACGAAAAATCGTATCTGCCCTCTTCAGGCTCAAGTTCCGTCCATGAGAATATTCCCATGCTCATTGTATTGCAGTTAGCTTCCGTTATAAGACGCATATCATCCTCTAAAATCTGCGGCATATCCTTCCACTGATCTGGGTTATAATCTCCGCCGTGTATGAAGTGCGGATACTTCGTCGGCGGATTGAATTTTTTTATACTCATTGTTTTCCTCCTTGTACGTATCTTATAACAGTATTATATTATAGCGCCATACGCTTGTCAATGTAATTATTAAAGCTTTCATATAATTATATTCTCATTTTTGCGGCTTGTCAAATTTAAACCGTATCTCCGTTTCCTTGTTTTTGCCTATGTACACTTTATCGACCAATAAAAGCAGTGTGTTGCGGTCAATATCCTCAAATCCGATAATCGAATTTAATAATTTGCTCAAATCCGCCCGTGACCGTGAATTGTCGGTTTTCTTCCGCAGTTCGCCGAGCCTTTTTTCATAAATTTCTCTTTCCGATTTTATTTCTTCGCTCATTTCCGCATATTCGCTTTCCGAAATCGCACCCATGGCTTTGTCCTTGTACAGACTTAGCAGTGTGCGCCTGCATATCTCAAGCTTTCGGGTTATTTGCTCCGTAAGATTTCCGCCGTCATTTTCTTTTGCAAAAAAAGCCTCGGCGGCACTCAGAATTTCCGATGTGTCTACAGCCGAAGCCAGTTCCTTAAGTTTATCCTTTATTATGTTTTCAACATACAATTCTCTTATGCTGTGCGAACTGCACACGCCGAGCTTTGCGTTTTTTCGCCATCTGCCGCAAACAAGATATGTTCTCGTTTCGGATTGTCTTACAAAGCTCATACCGCCGCCGCAATCTTTGCAGAACACAAGTCCCGACAGCAAATGCGTTTTTCCCGAACGCTTTTGCTTGTTGTAACTGCGCTTTGCCAGAATTTCCGATACCGCATCAAAATCTTCTTGGGAAATAATCGCATCGTGCGTGTTTTTTATAATAATCCATTCGCTTTGCGGTAAGCGTACCTTTTTATTGATTTTATAGCTTATCTTCCGTGTCATATTCTGCGTAATATGCCCGGCGTATGTGGGATTGGTCAGAATACGCCTGACAATTGTATCGTTCCAGATACAATTCTTCCGTGCCGCCACAGTTTTTTTCTGCTCGGAGGGCGTTGGGATTTTATCCGCACTAAGACCGTGCGCTATGCCCAAAATCGTACTGCCCGCCAGAAACTCCCCGTAAATGCGGCGCACATAAACTGCGCTTTCCTCATCAATAATAAGATGATTTTTGTCATGCGGGTCTTTTCTGTACCCGAACGGCGGCTGTGCGCCGATAAATTTACCGCTGATTTTTTTGGTTGTGAGTGCCGTCCTCACCTTTTTGCTGATGTCCTTTGCATACATATCATTGAACACGGCACGAAACGGCGTCATATCGTTTGCACTGCTTGTTGAGTCCGTGTCGATGCCGTCATTCACGGCAATGTAGCGCACACCGTGCATGGGAAAAAATTTGTCTATGTAATTTCCGACCTCTATGTAATCACGCCCAAGTCTTGATAAATCCTTTGTAATCACGGTGTTTATCTTTTTTTCCTCAATCATTTTAATCATACGCTTAAACTCCGGGCGGTCAAATGA
>CAKSPN010000075.1 GCA_934481375.1 uncultured Clostridia bacterium | reverse complement strand
ACGCCATTATGTAACCCTTGTCTGCAAGCGATGTAATTCCGCCGCCCTCCCAGATGTCGGGAGCCGTTCCGCTCTGGAGCGCCAATTCCAGGTTCTGCGTAATACTTCCGCCGCCCTGGAGCGTATACTCGATTTCAATACCGTCTTTCTTACCCTGGTTCTGATTGTAGTTGTCAATCAGCTCACGTACAACCGCCTCTGCGTGCGAGTTGCCGCTCCAGTATGTAACCTTGGTTACATCTCCGCTTGCCTCCTGCTTTTCACCGCAGCCGGCTAACATTCCCATTCCCATCACAGCGCCTAACACAAGGGCTGTAATCTTTGTTGATTTTTTCATTTGATAACTCCTCCTTGAAAAAATTTTCATAAATTTTCATTATGAATTATTTATTACCACTATCATAACATACAATTTATCAAAAAACAAGAGGACATTTTTTGTCCTATTTGCACATTTGCAAAATTTTGTTGCACTATTGTGTCAAGGTCTGTTTTTTGTGGATTTTTTACGAAAATCTATTGACAATTTATGCAGTCTTGTGCTAACATTAATTATACATTGTTTTCTGAAAGGATTTATCTCTATGGACAGGGTATCGGTTTTAATATATGACAGCGCCAAATATATTCAGGGCGGTTACTATGACGATTTCACGGCTTTTCCCGAAATTGAAGTCACCGCAAAGGCATACACTTACGAAAGATGTCTTGAACTCGCACGGCGCACATTCCCCGATTTGCTTATTTTTGACATCAACAACGAACCGCAAAGTCCTCGCATTATATCCGAAATAAAAAAAATCTGTCCGAACATAAAAGTTATAATTCTATCCGAAAGCATTAACGACGCTTACATTTTTCAGGCTTTCGCCGACGGTGCGGATAATTATTGCAGAAAAGCTCTCGCACATGACGAAATACTCAAAATAATCAAAAACACTTTTACATCAGCCAATTCACTCAATCCCGAAATCGCAAAAAAACTTATCAGCCGTGCAAGAGAAGTAAATCAAAATCAACAGTCACTATTATATATGTACAACAAAATCTCACATCTGACAAAGGGCGAATTTGATCTTCTGCACTCTTTGTACAAAGGCGAAAGCTACAACGACATCGCAAAAAGAAAGGTTGTTGAAGTTGCCTCCGTAAGGAAAATGGCGAGCCGTCTTTTAAAGCGGATGGAGGCAGGGACTATGAACGAATTGCTCGATATACTGCACAATCTGCAGATTTTTGAGTTTATAGATATGTGAAAATTACAATTCTAATTACTGCGGCAAAATGATTTCATTTTGCCGCAGTTTTTTCGGAACTGCGACAAGCGCCATCCGTATCATATTCCGCCTTCCTTTTTCATATGATTAAGCGGAGGGATTATATGAAACGTTTTATTTTGATTGTTATTGCGGTTATATTTATAACCGTTTTTATTCCGCTCACCATTGTTATGATTATGGACAAAAGCATCGACAATTCCAAACCGTTTAACGCTCCCGAAACAGCGGAGCAGGTCAAGGTATACATACCCTCGTCCGACACCGTTGCCGAAATGGACAAGTCGGCGTATCTGACGGGGGTTGTTGCCGCTGAAATGCCAGCGGAATTTGAATGTGAAGCATTAAAGGCGCAGGCTGTTGCGGCAAGGACTTATCTTATATCGCACATTCGCTCGGGCAAGGACGAGGCGCACAAGGGTGCGGACATCTGCACCGACTCTGCGCACTGCCAGGCTTTTGTATCCGAGGAGGATTTCAAAGCCAACCGCTCCGCAGAGCTTTGGGATAAGGTTGCCGACGCCGTCAGGGACACACAAAGTGAAATTGTGACCTACAAAGGTCAGCCTATATCGGCAGTGTTCTTTTCCACCTCCTCCGGGCTTACCGAAAATGCCGAAAACGTATGGGGCAAAGAAGTTCCGTATCTTAAAAGCGTAAAAAGCAAGGGCGATGAGCTTGCTCCGCACTACACAAGCGAGGAAACAATCAGCACAGATGATTTTAAACGGATTGCGGAGGAAAACATAGAAAACGTAAACTGGGACAAAAAGCTGTTCAGCGATATTTCACGCACAAAATCCGGCGCAATAAAAACGATTAAAATAGGCGGTGCGGAAATAAAAGGCACTCAACTGCGCACCTTCTACAAGCTCCGCTCAACAAATGCCGAAATAAGCGTTTCGGACAACAGCGTAAAATTCGCCGTAAAGGGCTACGGTCACAATGTCGGTATGAGCCAATACGGTGCAAATTATATGGCGGCGCACGGCAAAAGCTACAAGGATATTTTAAAGCATTACTACACGGGAGTAAAAATAGAAAATTCAAAATAATTGCCGTTCACATATGCGCATTGCTCCGCATATTATACGGTATGGGTAAAGCCCAAATCAAGAAAGGAGTTTTTTTATATGAGTGATTACAGATATAACAACCGTTCGGACGAATGCTGTGTGGAAACAGCAAGCGGCAACAACTCAAGCTGCTGCTCGAACAACACTAACTTCCGTGAAGCTGTATGCATACATACAGATAAAATTTACGACAGCTGCCGTGATAAAGACTGCTTAGAAAACATCAGAGTATACCTCACTGCCTGCGGTCAGGAGGTTATCGACCGTTCAATAAACGTAAAATGCACAAAGGCGGAGATTATATGGGTATTCTCGGACATCGAGCCTGTTCCGTTTAACCGTGGTTTCTACTCGGTAGACCTCAAATACTTCTTCAAGGTTACGCTCGCCGCATTTACGGGCGTCGGCAGACCGACAGAGGTTGAGGGTCTTGCAACCTTCGACAAAAAGGTAATTCTCTTTGGTTCGGAGGGGACGGCAAAGGTTTTCGCATCCAAGTACAAGGAGGATGCATTCGATCCTCAGCTTTGGAGAAAAACAAATATGCCGCACGCTGTGGTAGAGGTTGTTGACCCGATAACACTCGGTGCAAAGCTTGTTGACGCACGTGACAAAAAGTCATGCTGCTGTGATGATGATTTTGACCTTGCCTCCGTTCCCGAATCGGTTGCACGCATTTTCGATGACGCACTCGTTGTGGGCGGCGAAGCAAAGCGTGTATTCGTTTCGATAGGTATATTCTCCATCATCAAGCTTGAACGCCACGTTCAGCTCTTAATTCCGTCATACGATTTCTGCATACCGCAGAAAGAGTGTGTCGGCGCAACGGATGACAATCCCTGCGATTTGTTCGAGCGTATTCAGTTCCCGGTAGATGAGTTCTTCCCGCCGGAAAAGAGCGATTTCGTGGACTGCAAAAATCCCGACCCGACCGCCGGAGCAAAGGTTTCTCCGATAAATGACTGCGGCTGTCAGTAATGATTAAAAAAATCGGTGCAAAGCCTTATGGCTTGCACCGATTTTTTATTATGGGACGATGAGGGCATCGTCCCATACCTTCATATAATGTATCGATTTTATCTCATTTCGCCGAGGCACTCGTCCAGGCTTTCGCTTATCTTATGCCTGTCCATATTTTTTCCGATAAACACAAGCTTTATCATTCTGTCGCCTGCAACGGGATCCCAATCCTTCATTAAATCGGGATTTTGTTTCATAAACTCTTTGAGCTGTTTCGGCGTTGCGGACGCATACCATCTGCCGTTTTCGTACATCTGTATCTGCTTGCCCGCCTGTTCAAGCACATACGACATTTTGTTATCGTCCTGCGCCCAGACTATACCCTTACAACGGATAATCTCTTTCGGGAAGCTGTCAAGCCATTTTTCAAGCTTATCCATAATAAACGGCTGTTTTCTGAAATACACAAACGAGCTTATGCCGTACTCCTCTGCTTCGCCCTCCTCCTCATTATGCTCATGGTCATGATGATGGTGGTGGTGATGTTCATGATGATGCTCGTGTTCGTGATCGTGATGATGGTGATGTTCCTCATCATGATCATCATCTTCTTCCTCTTTTTCAAACTCCTGTATCCAGCCTGCTGAGGAAATGGCTTTATCAAAGTCAAATTCCTTTGTATCAAGCACATCGCTCATTTTTACCTTTGCGTAATTCGTTTCGATAATCTTTGCTTTCGGCTGAAGTGTCTTTATAACGGCTTTTACCTTATTAAGTTCCTCCTCCGAAACCTCGTCGACCTTGTTTATGATTATCTTTGTACAAAATTCTATCTGCTGAATGAGAAGATTTTCAATATCCTCCTCGTCAAGATTTTTTTCGAGAAGTTTATCGCCGCCGGCAAACTCGTCTACCAATCTGCACGCATCAACAACGGTAATTACGCAGTCAAGACGGCAAACCTTCGGAAGTTCGGGCGATGAGCCGTCGAGCATGGTGATTGTCTGCACAATCGGCATTGGCTCGCATATTCCGCTCGCCTCGATAAGAATATAATCAAACTTGCCGCTCTGCGCAAGTTCTACTATCTGCTTCATAAGGTCTACTTTAAGCGTACAGCAGATACAGCCGTTTGTAAGCGGTACAAGGCTGTCGTCCTGCTCGGCTACCACGCCGCCGTTCTGGATAAGCGATGCGTCTATGTTGACCTCGCCTATATCGTTTACTATTACCGCTACCTTATATCCCTCCTGGTTTGCAAGAATATAATTCAAAAGCGTTGTTTTTCCTGCGCCGAGATAACCCGTCAAAAGGGTTACCGGTATAACCTTGTTACTCATTTTACATTACTCCTTTCAAAAAGCCGTCAGTTTTTCAGGCTCTGCAGAGGTGCCGGTATTCTGCCGCCCCTGTTTATAAATTCTTCGCTTGAATAGTTCTTTACAGGCATTACGGGGCCTGTTCCCAAAAGTCCGCCGAATTCCACCACATCGCCTTCTTTCGCATCGGGAGCAGGGATTATTCTTACGGCTGTCGTTTTTGTGTTGACCATTCCTATAGCCGCCTCGTCGGCAATAATTGCCGATATGGTCGCTGCCGGGGTATCGCCCGGAATAACTATCATATCAAGTCCGACCGAGCACACGCACGTCATTGCCTCAAGCTTTTCTATCGTAAGCGCACCCGATTTTGCCGCCGCTATCATACCGGCGTCTTCGCTTACGGGAATAAACGCTCCCGACAATCCGCCTACATATCCCGACGCCATAACTCCGCCCTTTTTAACGGCATCGTTAAGCAATGCCAATGCGGCGGTTGTGCCGTGCGTACCGCACTGTTCCAGTCCCATTTCCTCAAGTATATATGCAACGCTGTCACCGACTGCCGGAGTCGGTGCAAGCGATAAATCGACTATGCCGAAAGGCACTCCGAGCCGCTTTGACGCCTCCTGCGCCACAAGCTGTCCCATTCTTGTTATCTTAAACGCTGTCTTTTTGATGGTTTCGGCTACTACGCCGAAATCCTTGCCCTTAACCTTTTCAAGTGCGCATTTTACAACACCCGGACCCGAAACGCCGACATTTATTACACATTCGCCTTCGCCCTCGCCCAAGAATGCGCCCGCCATAAACGGATTGTCCTCAACCGCATTGCAGAACACAACAAGCTTTGCGCACGCAAACCCCTGCGTATCCTTTGTAAGGTCGGCGGCACGTTTTACGATCTTGCCCATTTCCTTTACGGCGTCCATATTTATTCCGGCACGTGTAGTACCGACATTGACGCTTGAGCATACAAGCTCCGTTGACGCAAGCGCCTCGGGAATGGAGTCTATAAGTATTCTTTCGCCGTTCGTATATCCTTTATGAACAAGCGCCGTATATCCGCCGATGAAATTTACGCCGCATTTCTTTGCCGCACGGTCAAGTGTTTTTGCAAGCTTTACGCACTTTTCCTTAGTGGGATTTTCGAGTGCGTCAACAAGCGTTGCCACGGGCGTTACCGATATTCTTTTGTTTATAATCGGTATGCCGAACTGATTTTCTATATCCTCACCCGTTTTTACAAGGTCCTTTGCATACGAAACTATCTTATTGTAAACCTTTTCGCATACAACGTCTATATCGGGGCCTGCACAGCTTTTTAAGGAAATACCCATTGTTATCGTTCGTATATCAAGGTTTTCCTTGTCTATCATATCGATAGTTTCGATTATTTCAAATGGATTTATCAATTTTCCTACCCCCTATATTCTGTGCATTGACGAGAAAATCTCCTCGCGCTGAACATGGATTGACAAATTCATTTCTTTTGCTACCGCATCAAGCTTATCGGTTATTCCCTGTATGGATATTTCCGATGATCTGAAATCCACAAGCATTATCATGGTGAACATATTCTGCATTATGGTCTGGGAAATATCCTGAATGTTTATGTTATTTTCATACAGTGCAGTGCTTACCTTTGCTATAATTCCCGTCTTATCTTCGCCGATTACCGTTACAATCGCTTTCATTTAGTATACCTTCCTTTATCCGTTATTGCGCTGTCTTACAGCCTCATACATAACAACGCCTGCCGCAACAGATGCGTTGAGCGAATTTATCTCCCCGTACATAGGTATGCTTATAATAAAATCGCACTTTTCCTTTACCAGACGGCTTACGCCGCTGCCTTCGCTCCCGACAACAATGCCGAGCGCACCTTTTAGATCGGTTTTGTACATACTTTCGCCGTCCATATCTGCGGCGGCTATCCACAAGCCTTTTCTCTTTAGCTTGTCTATGGTATCCGCAATGTTTGTCACCTTTGCAACACCCGTATATTCCACCGCTCCTGCGGACGTTTTTGCCACGGTGCTGTTTATTCCGGCACTGCTGCGCTTGGGAATTATAACGCCGTGCGCTCCCACGCAGTTTGCCGTTCTGATTATTGCGCCCAGATTATGCGGATCGGTTATTTTATCGCATATGATGACAAACGGCGCCTCGCCTTTATCCTCGGCTTTTTTTAAAATATCGTCCACGCTGACATAGCTGTGTGCGCTCACGTATGCAATTACGCCCTGATGATTTTCGCCCTCCGCCAAAGCGTCAAGCTTTGCACGGTCCGTTTCCTGTATTATTATACCCATTTCCTTTGCTTTTTTTATCAAAGGAACCATTGAGCCTTCGTACTTACCCTTTTTGATAAGTATTTTATCTATGGGTCTGCCCGATTTTATTGCCTCAAGCACCGGGTTTCTGCCTATTACCGTATCTTCCATTACTGCTCCTTTATGCCACAAAAACCACAAGGTTCGCCCTCGTGGTTAATGTATTTATTAGTTTCTGAAAAATTTATCGTGTACCGCAACGACTGCCGCCTCGGCGTCCTTACTGCTTACAAGCACCGAAATCTTTATTTCGGAGGTTGCAATCATATTGATATTTATATGAGCGTCATACAGTGCTTCAAACATCATTGCCGCCACGCCCGTATTGTTTACCATACCTGCGCCGACTATCGAAACCTTTGATATATCGGTTGTTGACTTTATCTCGCGCGCCTTTACAATATCCTTCCTTTCTTCAAGGAGGTCAAGCACACGCTGAAGGTCGCCCTCCGATACGGTAAAGCTTATATCCTTTGTTTTTCCGTCGCCTATCGACTGAATGATAAGGTCAACGTTTATGCCTTTTTCAGCCAGCATTCTGAATACAGTAAACGCTTTTCCCGGAGTATCCTCAACACCGCACAAAGCTATTCTTGCAACGTCATTATCTCTTGTTACACCTCTGACAAGCATCTTTTCCACTTGTTCTACCTCCTCAACATATGTTCCTTCGTTATTGTTCAGACTGGATTTAACCGCTAATTTTACATTGTATTTCTTTGCCATTTCAACGCTTCTGTTATGGAGAACGTTTGCTCCCAGAGAAGCGAGTTCGAGCATTTCGTCGTATGAAATTGTGTCAAGCTTGAATGCGTCCTTTACAATTCTCGGGTCTGCGGTATAAACGCCGTCGACGTC
>CAKSPN010000074.1 GCA_934481375.1 uncultured Clostridia bacterium | reverse complement strand
GCCTAACCTGTTCATCTGCACCGAGGATAAACCCTCTTACGTAGATCCGGTAAGAAAAAGAGACGCTGACAAAGCCGTTACAACGGATATGGCAGACGGTAAAACTCTGCACGAGATAAAATTCAGTCTCGGCGACTGGGATGCATGGACGGGAAACATCAAAAACATTTACCTTGACATAGTAGGAGATGTTTATGCGGACCTTAGAGTCGACTATATAAGATTAAAGCACAGAAACTTAAAGCTCACGGTAAAAGCAAATCCTGCCGATACCGGAACCGTCTACAGCTATATACCGGGGTCGCACGTAGACCTTACCGCACTTGCGGTTGATGACGATTTCCTCGGATATTCAACTGAACCCGGAAGCACGAATTACATTACGTCTCTGGAGCTTACCGAGGACGCAGTGATTTATGCAAACTACAAAGAAAAAGAGAGAAAATCGCTCATATGGGATTTTGACGACAACACAAAGCAAGGCTGGCAGGTATGGAACGGCACGCTGACTGTCAACAGCGGCATTGCAAAAGTCACATACAAAACCACCACAGGCGATGCGATATTCCTGAGCGGTGATATAAACGTTCCGGCATCGGATTACAAGTACCTTGTTGCAAAGCTGCGCCACAATGTTCCGAGCGGTCAGACGGGGACAAAGTCATTTGAAACGTTTTTCTTAAAGAGCGATCAGGGCGGCTGGGGCGAAGATAATAAGGTGACAACAACCTTACTCCCCTCGTCGAGCGATTTTAAGACCTACATTATGGATTTGTCATCAAACAAAAACTGGAACGGTACAATAAAGCAAGTACGAATTGACCCGTTCGAGCAAAAATCACCGAGTGCAGACAATCCGTATTATTATGAGGTTGATGAAATTATGCTCTGCGAGGAAGCATTTATCACTTTCAACCCGAACGGCGGCACGGGATCGGCTGTAAGCGTCGGACTGCCTGCGGGTATGGATATAAACATTTCCTATTATGCAAGCATTCCGACACGTGAGGGATATAACTTCCTCGGCTGGTCCAAAAACGGAAAGGACATAATAACCGCATTAAACACCTCAACCGATACAACACTGTATGCGGTTTGGGAAAAGATACCCGAAATCACACTTACAAAGTCGAGTGTTCAGATAAGCAATTGCAATGAGGGAATGTTGATTATAGCAAGCTATAAAGGATCGGTGCTTGTGAATGTAAAAATCATAGACCTCAGCGAAAAAACTTCTTCCACCTTTGAAGAAGCGGGGCTTAATATATCCGACTGCGATCAGGTACGTGCATTTGCATTAAAAAACTTTTCATCAATGATACCTGTTTGCGGTAAAAAATCAATAAACTTATAAAATTCAAAGAGCCTTATCTTTTGATAAGGCTCTTTGTTGTTTGGGATGATTAAAGGCATCGTCCCAAAACATAATACAAACAATGCGTTTTATTCAAAAACCACCAGTAACATCGGAGTACCCCATGTATCTACCGCAAGGATTTCGGAAATATTTTCTTCCAGTCCGTCTGCGGTGATTTCCGTCAGCTTATCCGCCGCACGGTCATACTTGTAGATTTTCTTATACAGTTCTGTATTGTACAGCTCATAATTATTTGCGCTGTCGGTAAGCCTTATTGCAGCGCCTTCTTTGTCTGTCAGCTTTCCGAAAAAGCTTCTTGTTGCAACCTGCATGCTTGCGGAACTTGGATTTTCGGCAGTCAGAAGCGTTTTTGTGCTTCCTCTGTAGATAACCCGTATGTTTGTTGCATAACCGTCTATGCGTGTGTTGCAGTTAAGCACGTCTCCGACTTTCAAACCGCCGAGTACGGTATCGTTTGTTCCCTTTATATCGGGCAGTGTTTCCGGCTTTACTTTGATTTTCTGCTCGCCGTTATTGTTTGAAACCGTAACCTCGTAATACAGCTCGTCATCATCATTAATCGATTGCGCTATTTCCTTTACCGCTCCGCACACTCTCTGGTCGACATCTTTTACCTTTCTGTCAAAAATCACAAGCGCCTGTGCGGTATTGCTCTTTTCGTTAGCGGAATACGCCGTAAATGAGTAGCTTTTGGCGCTCAATAAATAATTTACCGCCTTACTGCTTGTATATTCCCAATCGTCTGCCGAATTCACGTCCGACGGCGCAACGAACAGAAGCGTATCGTTATTTACGAACATCTTTTTCGCAAACGACTTATCCGTGTTCCGATACTCAAGGTCCTTTCCGTCAAGAATTTTTCTTAAGCCGTTCTTCTCTGTCGTAGCGGCGGTAATAAGCTTATTCACCTTGCCGTCCGCATTTAATCTGTACTGAACAATCTGGCTGTTCTTTGCAAGCGTATTTACTATCTGATCGGCGTTTTTAAGGCGTGTATCCGTATTTACGGACAGTTTTTCGGTACAGTCAAACGTTACTATTTGGTTTTCGCCCGTAAGTATTTTAAGCTGCGCGTATTCTTCGCCCGTTGTATCGGCTTTCTGTGCCTTTATGAAATATCCGAATTTCCATACGGACGTCTCCTTTGAAAGATATGCAATGCGTCCGAACGAGTCAATGTAGAACGTTCCCTCGTCGCCCTGCTTTATGTCCGTCGTTCCGGCATAACTCGTGACAAGCAGATACTCCTGACGCACCTCCTTGCCGTGTACCGAATCGTAAAAGCTTATTTTTGCTTTGTTTCTTCTGTTTACGGAATTTGCATATCCTACGTGTGCATCGGTTGAGCGGTAGACAACCGTCTTTTCACCGCCGCTGCTCTGTGCGATCGTAAGCACGTCGCCGTTGCGGATTGCGTCTATCTTCTGCGTTGCCTTACCGTTTATTATTGTCAGATCCTCGTCCTGTTTGAGGTCTATGCTCTTTCCTTCTATGCTGTCGTAAACAATGCCCGTTTCGTAATCTATTGACGATACCACAAAGGTCTGATAATCAAGCGCCTTTATTATATCGTATTTTCCGTCACGGTTATTGTCTATCAGCTCCGCACTGCCGTATGCGGGTTTTAGCTTATCGTCGCTGTAATCTGCCAAAAGCTTGTAATTGTATATAAGCTTCTTGTCCTGAGCGGTGCGTGCCTTTTTGTATTCTCCGTTATCGTCATAGCTGTAGCGGTTGTTTGAAAAATCGTCAATATCATCGGCGTCTATGAGCAGAATATTATTATACTTTTCGGTATCGCATATATACGCTACCCATTCTTCGCCCTCACTGCCTTTTACATAGGCAGTTACCTTTTTACCGATAAGCTCGGACACATCGGCGTCCTTTATTTCATATTCATTGTCTCCGATACGGATATATCCCGTTCCGGCATTTCCGCCGCCGTCTATTGACGTAACGTCCGTTGCGTTTACTATACCCGTTTCGGTATGAATATCAAATACCTTTTCCAAAAGCTCCGTTGTTTTGTATGTCGGATACTTTCCGTCAAAGTCGTCAAATGCCACCATCTTGCAGTCAAGCGCATTTATAAGTATTTTGTTAAGCGTTTCGTATGTAATGAGCGAATGTGTCGGTGCAGAGGCGTTTTTAAGCAAGCCTATCTGCGCCGCAGCCGCTACGGGCGTATTATTCTCAAGCAGATACGAATATCCCAAAGCGATTGTAAGCGCACGGCACGCCTCCTCATACGTAACCTCGGCATTTGGATTGAAATTGCCGTTTTGATCGGCTTTTAACATATTTCCGTTAGCCATAACGCCTGCATAACCGGTATATCCCTCGGAAATATCGGCATAAGCTGCGATTGCCTTTTCGGTCATTTGATTATGCGAATTTCCCGAAATTACAGCGGCGTATCTTGCAAAATTCTCACGTGTAACGGTACGGCTTTTATCTGAATATTCCTTTTTGCCGTAAATACCGAGTCCCGAAAGGAGCTGATACTCCTTATCGCCCGTTATGTCCTCTATGCTCGTGACACTGACATCGCCCGAGCCTGCCGCACCGTCCGATGACGGCGGCTCAATATCGAACCCCTGCTCATAAAACTGAAAATCGTCTATCGAGATTGTCGAGCCTTCTTTCTGACCTATAACCCTGATATCCGAATACACGTTTATCGGCTCGGACGCAACCTTTATTTCACCTGTCAGATCCGTCCACTCGCCTGCTTTTACGGAAATGCGCCCGAATTTATGCAGCCATTCGCCCGGAGCCGATTTTGCGGTGTAGTTTAAAAGAAACCACACGTCCTGGTCAATGTCGGATTTTACTCTTGCACGGGCTTCGTATGTCTTTCCGCTTTCCACATACACTTTCTGCATAAACAGAGCCTCTGCCCAGCCCATTTTTACCTCAACGTATTTATTGTTATTTTTGTCGGTAACAAGCTTTACATTTACCAAATCCACACCGTCGGCAAAACATCCGAGAAAGTTTTCGTCCTCCAAATCGCCGTTTGTTATCTGATGATACTGTGGCGGCTGTTCCATAAGCGTAAATGAGAACTCCGCCGGCTCAAGCTCAACGCCCGACGCCGATTTAAGCGTTTTACGGAATTTTATAGTGTATGTTTCACCGAGACTGAGCTTATTTCTGTTCATATAAATGACAGCGCGCTTTGAGCCTTTCGGCACAACGTTTAGGACTGCGCTCGGCGTACTTATTACAGAAGCCGAGTTTATGGTACTTGTATCCATTTCGGTTGAAAATACCGCCTCCATCTTAAGGTTTACGGGAGATACCTCCTCCGAACCGTCTGCCGGGGTCATACTTACCACCGTCGGTGCGGTATCGTCCGCCGACACAGGCGCCGCTATTCCGGCAAGCACAAATGCCAGACTTAATATTAATGTTAATATTCTTTTCATTGTTCAAATCCTTCCTTTTTATAGTCTGCTAAAACAGCTGTATTAAGCGATACAAAAGCACTGCTGCCTCCGCACGTGTGAGAGATGATTTCGGGTTGTAATTTCCGTTGTCATCACCCTGTACAATACCGTTATTCTGCAGGAAGGAAACCGCTTCCTTTGCATAATCCGCTGTTTTGTCCAAGTCATTGAACGCATCTTTTGCGGCTGCCGATTTTATTCTTTTCTTTTCGGCAAGACGCCATACAAGAGTTGCCGCATCTTCTCTTGTGATATTCATACCTGTTCCGAACTGCGTGCCGCTTATACCTTTTACCAAGCCGTCCTTTACGGCCGATGCGATATACGCATACGCCCACGAACCCTTTACGTCGTCAAAATCAACAGACGCATTTTCGTCAAACGAGTCTGATACCAGAACAAGCATTTTTGTAAATTCTTCTCTTGTTACGTTCTCCGTGGGAGCGAAAATCCCCTCGGCACGTCCCGATATAACGCCCTTATCGTAAAGCGCTTCAATGCCTGTTTTTGCCCACGAAACATTGGCTATATCGTTAAAGATTTCGGTCGGTTTTTCAACAATATCGTTTTTGGGGATATATGCGCCGCCGCCACCTGAAGACGAGCTGCCGACCGTTCCGGGATTTGACGTTGTACCGCCCGTTCCGGGGTTATTTTCGCTGTTATATGCCGAATTTAAAGCGCTGTAAACTTCGCCGTATGAGGCTTTGTCGGCATTTTGCAGTTTTGAATACACTCTTGCGGGATATGCGTAAGCATCTACCTTTAAAAGCAATGCAGACATATTATATGATGACGGGAACAGGTTTTTATTGAGTCCCAACACATTCTTTACGGTCAGATAACCGTTTGCCTGTTTAAGTGCGGCAAGCATTACCTTTTCCTGCACCTTTTCGGCGGTATTATCTGCCGCCGCGCCCGCAATTATTGCATTGCACAGATTTGTCTTTCCCTTTTCATCAATATATTTATCATACGTATCCTTTGACTCCTGAGCCATTCCGAAGCCGCTGCTCTTAATAAGGAAGTCAATATCAGCCGTATCGTTTGAATTTTCAAGCGCTGCTTTTGCCGATGCGCCGTTTATTATTTTCTCGATTTCCGCATCGGTTACGGCAGCGCTGCCGAGCAGTGACTCACAGATAATATCCGTAATACCGCTCTGCTTTTTCGAAAAATATTCATATATGTCGCAGTTAAGCTGCATATCGCTGAAATCCTCGCCGCCAAGATATGTCTTTACGATATTTGCATCTCCGCTTGATACTGCCTCATTAAACTTTGAAATCATATATTCCCGTGTTTTAGTTTTAAAGCTTATGGTCTTTTCAATAAGAGGATAGCCTGTAAGCGACTTTACGTTCTGCGAAAGAGTTACGGAATACTGCGTGTTTTCCGTAAGGTTTTTAAGGTAAATGTTTAACGTTTTTCCGTTTTGCTCAATCTTATCGATAATATCCGCCGAGGCTGTGATATTATCGGCTGTAAGCGTTTCGGGATCTGCGTATGTGCTTAATTCTGCCGACAGAACAAGGTCTTTTATTGCGGTATTTTCCGCATTGTCCGAAGGAGCGCTTGATACAACGCTCATTTCGCCGTCAGGCACACTATAGGTTGAAAATCTTACGGTTTTCGTATTTACATCAGCGCCGTAAAGCGTTTTAAGCGCCGTGTTTGTGCTTACCGAATAAGTTTTGTTTACCGCAAGCTTATTAAAATAAATTATACACTCGGTCAGATTACGGTTTAATTCAACTCTTTTTACCGATGCGTCCGACTGTATTCCGCTCTTTACCGTGTCGGGCTTTATTGCCTTGTCAAACACAAGCTTTATACTGTAATTTTCAATCGGGCATTCAGTCGTATTGTCAGACGGGTCTGTAGTGATAACGTTTCCCGCTCCCTGCTCGGCAACTGTCATATCGTACATTTCCCAGCTGTATATATGAAGAACCGTATTTGCCTTGTTACACACGATACGCATACTCGCACTGCTGTATTCAAGGCTGTTCGGAGCCGAAAACGTTCCCGAAAGCGTTATCCGCTGATTTTCATTAACGCCCGTCCGCTGAATGGGTCGGTACGTTCCGCTGCCGTCCTGCATTGTAAATGCGTCAAACCATATTGTGTCGGCATTTTCAGCCATAATATCGGCAGTTATGAAATATGTATGCCCCGGTATATAATCCACCGTTGAAAGAATCGGCGCCGTATCCCACGGAGCTTTCCAGCGCAAATTCCACCCGCCGCCCGTTTCCTCATAGCGCACATTCTTTCCGCCCGTGAGGTCGTTGAACATATCGAGATTTTCGTGATCGTCCAAAAAGCCGTTTGCGATTAAATTCTGCGTTTCGGGGACTGTTGTAAATTTAATCTCCGACTGTGCCAAAGACGAGCCGTAAAACGATTTTATACCGTCCGTCATTGTAACGGCGTATTCGGTTCCCTTTTGCAGACTTTCCGCAAAAGTAAGCGTAAATCCGCTTACTTTTGCCGAAATGCTGAAATCCGTTTCGGGCGATACCGAAATATTATCCTTTGTAAGCGTTGATTTATCCATCATCATATCAAAGCTTACCTCAAACTGCGTGTCTTTCGGCACGCAGTCCGCACCGTTTTCGGGCGTTGATGAGGCAATTTTCGGAGCGGTTATTTCGCTTGCCGTGCGGAAAGTGATGCTCTTTCCCGCCAAATGCTGTCCCCTCTCCGACTCAATCAAATCGCTGAAAGTCACGGTATATTCCGTATCCGCATCACCGTTCCATTCCAACTTGATGCAGGATACCGAAATGGTGGCTGCGGTCAGTGTAAAATCATCTGCCGGTTCACTTTCCGTAGTGGTCGGTGATGTGGAAACAGCCGACCTGGTGCTTGTGGTCGTTGACCTTGGGACAGGATTGACCTGCATTGCAGATGTGACCTGTGTGGTGGCAGGTACGGCGGTTTCCTGTTCCTGTATATCCTGATCCAGATCATAGTGACCGCTGCCAAGCACCACAAAGAGGCTTGTGCCGACCGAGATCAGCTTGCCGGCTAAAA
>CAKSPN010000073.1 GCA_934481375.1 uncultured Clostridia bacterium | reverse complement strand
GAGTATAGGAGTGAGGAATATGCTTAAAAGAATTATTACCGCTTTTGCGGCTTTGGTTGTATTTTTTGCGGCAATAGCGCTGAAGCCTGCGGCTTTTGCCATTGTGGTTTCGGCTGTTATATTGATTATGCTGTTCGAGTGCTTTAATGCTATGAAAGCCACAACGGCTGTGCAGTGCGTGGGATATGCGTCCTCCGTATTGCTCCTTGCAGGACTCTACAGAGGACAGTGCCTTGAGGCTGTTATATTGAGCATTGCGGCTTTTATGATACTTATGATTGCAAAGCACGGCAGGGAAAACAGCAAAGACATATTAACGCCCGGTATGCTGGTGTTTTATGTAACAATATTTATGAGTTATATTCTGAAAGTGCGTGTGGAATACGGCGTTTACGGAATGTTGTGGATATTTGTCTGCGCGTGGATGTCGGATACGGGCGCATATTTTGCCGGAACATTTTTCGGAAAACACAAGCTTATACCGCGTGTCAGTCCGAAAAAAACGGTGGAAGGCTCGATAGGCGGTATTATAGTATGCGTGCTTTCGTGTATGCTGTATCTGTTTATCGTAAGCAAAATCGTAACCGAGGTGCACGGCGTGGGATACATTGCGGCGGCAATTATGGGCGCTGTAGCATCAATTATGTCGCAGTTCGGCGATCTTGCCGCATCGGCGATCAAGCGTGACTGCAACGTTAAGGATTACGGCAATATTTTCCCGGGGCACGGCGGATTTATGGACAGATTTGACAGCGTAATGTTTATTGCGCCGTTTGTATACTACTTTATGACTTTAATTAAATAGCGGAGATACTTATGAATTCAAAAAATGTGGCTGTTCTCGGCTCTACGGGGTCGATAGGAACGCAAACGCTTGAAATAGCGAGAGAATATAAAAATATCAATATAGTATCGTTGAGTGCATATTCCAATACAGAGCTTTTGGAAAAACAGGCACGTGAGTTTGTGCCAGAGACAGTGTGCGTGGTTGACGAAAAAAAAGCGGCGGAACTGAAAATCAGGCTTGCGGATACAGATATAAAGGTAACAGGCGGAGCAGAGGGACTGTCCGATGCGGCAACCGTTAAAAGTGCGGACACCGTAGTGACGGGAGTTGTAGGCATAAGCGGATTAAAGCCGACGCTCGACGCAATAAAAGAAGGAAAAAATATTGCCCTCGCCAATAAAGAAACGCTTGTTACGGGCGGACATCTCGTAACTAAATCCGCAGAAAATTACAATGTAAAAATACTGCCCGTGGACAGCGAACACAGTGCGATTTTTCAGTCAATTCAGGGAATGAACAGTCACCGTGAAATAAAAAGAATACTGCTTACCGCATCGGGCGGTCCGTTTTACGGAAAAACCGCCGATGAGCTTAAGAATATAACGCCTGAGATGGCGCTTAAGCACCCGAACTGGAATATGGGCGCAAAGGTTACGATTGATTCGTCAACGCTTGTAAATAAGGGACTTGAGATGATAGAAGCCAAGTGGCTGTTTGATGTTGATATAGATGATATTAAGGTATTGGTACACAGACAAAGCGTGCTTCACAGTGCGGTGGAATTTACCGACAATGCCGTTATTGCACAGCTCGGTGCGCCGGATATGAAACTGCCGATACAGTATGCGCTGACATATCCCGAAAGACTGCCTATGCACGGTAACGAACTGGATCTTATAAAATACGGTTCGCTTACATTTGACGAACCCGATACAAAAACCTTTTATGCGCTTGAACTGGCAAAGAAAGCCGGTAAGAAAGGCGGAAATCTGCCAACCGTATTCAACAGCGCCGACGAAGCGGCGGTAGATTTGTTTTTGAAAGGGAAAATATCGTATCCGCAAATATCGGAGCGCATACAATATGCAATGGAAAAATCGTCGTTTACGGAAAACCCATCGCTTGATGAGATTTTTGAAACGGACGCTTTTGCACGTGAAACGGTGTATAATCTGAAATAAAAAGGAGCGCTTTTTGTGATAACTGCAATTGTAACGATTGTTATGTTTCTTGTAATGGTGTCGCTGCATGAGTTCGGACACTATATAGTGGCAAGACTTCTTAAATTTAAAATTCTTGAATATGCCATAGGCTTCGGGCCGGCTATTTTTAAGAGCAAAAAAACAGAAATACAATATTCCGTAAGATGTATACCGTTGGGCGGATATTGCAAATTTGAGGGCGAGGACGAGAAAAGCACCGATCCTGCCGCATTCAACAATCAGCCTGTATGGAAACGCATACTTGTTGTACTGGCAGGCGGAGTGTTTAATATTATACTCGGCTTTGTTCTGTTTCTTGCAATAATCCCGGCAACCTCGCCGATGCTTACAAACAAGATAGACACGGTTGTCGAAAACAGCTATATCGAGCAGGCAGGAATACAGCCCGGAGATAAAATTATAGAGATTAACGGACATAAAATCAGTTTTTACAACGATATAAAGCTGTATACAAGCGATTTTGAAAAGGAAACAACAGCGCATATAAAGATTAAAAGAGGTAAGGAAAAACTCTCGTTTGATATAAAACCGACCGAACAGACGGTAACACAAAAATATCTTGATGACGGTATCGAATATACAGATTCGATAAACGGCAAAGAACAAACGCAGTTTTTTGAATATTCCGATAGTGTTGCAAAAGATGAAAGCAAGATAGGCAAAACCTCGCAGACAACGAGATATATTATAGGCTTTACACCGCAAAAAGAAGACGTTACGTTTTTTAATGTTTGGGGCGAGGCGTGGAACAATACACGCTTTGTGGTAAAGCTTGTGTATCAATCACTGTGGCAGATGCTGACCGGAAAAGTGGGTGTAGACCAGATGTCGGGACCCGTCGGAATAGTCAGCGAGGTAAACAGTGCGGTTAAGTCGGGAAGCTATGCATGGCTTTACGTATTAAATCTTATTGCGCTTTTGACAATAAACCTGGGCGTATTCAACCTTTTGCCCATTCCGGCGCTTGACGGGGGAAGGTTGTTCTTTATGATTGTTGAACTTATCAGAAGAAAGCCGATACCGCCCGAAAAAGAGGGTATGGTGCATGCAGTGGGAATGTTGTTATTGCTTGCGCTTGTGGTTTACGTATCGTTTAATGATATAATGCGGCTCATCGGATAGGAGAAGAAAATGAGAAAGAAGAAAAGAGTTGTGGATATAGGCGGCGTTAAAATCGGAGGAGATTATCCGATTGCAATACAGTCTATGTGCAATACCGATACACGCAATGTAAAAGCAACGGTTGAGCAGATTATCGAACTGGAGAACATAGGTTGTGAAATAATACGTGTTGCAGTGCCTGACATGGAGGCGGCGGAAGCAATAAGCGATATAAAAAAGTCAATCCATATACCGCTTGTTGCCGATATTCATTTTGATTACCGCATTGCGCTGGAATGTATGAAAAACGGCGTTGATAAGGTGCGCATAAATCCCGGCAATATAGGGGATAGGGAGCGTGTGAAAGAAGTAGTCGAGATGGCGAAAGAGCGCAGTATTCCCATACGTATCGGAGTAAACGGCGGTTCTTTGGATAAAAAACTTTTGAATAAATACGGCGGTGTAACCGCCGAAGCATTGGTTGAAAGTGCAATGGAGCATATTGAAATACTTGACAGCCTGAATTTTCACAATACGGTTGTATCTATAAAAGTATCAAACGTTCCCGTAATGCTTGACGCATACAGGAAATTCAGCGAAATTTCGGATATACCTCTGCATATCGGAGTAACCGAGTCGGGAACTTTAAACAGCGGTATAATTAAATCCTCTGTCGGAATAGGAGCACTGCTTGCGGAGGGAATAGGAGATACAATGCGTGTTTCGCTCACTGCAAATCCGACAGAAGAAATTTATGCGGCGTACAGTATTCAGCAGGTTATGGGACTTCGAAAAAAAGGTGCGGAGCTTGTATCTTGCCCAACGTGCGGAAGAACACAGATTGATTTGATTAAAATTGCCGACGAGGTTGAAAAACGGCTGAGAAACATAAATAAAAACATAAAAGTTGCCGTTATGGGTTGCGCCGTAAACGGCCCCGGCGAAGCACGTGAAGCCGATATAGGAATTGCGGGCGGAAACGGAGTAGGATTGATTTTTAAACACGGCGAAATAATCCGCAAAGTAAGCGAGGACAAGATTGTGGACGAGCTTATGAAAGAAATAGAAGCAATATAAAAAAACATTGGAGGACATTTATGATAAGGCAATATGTTGAAACGTATAATTTTGAAAATGTACATTTTTCGGATAATTTTCGCTGTTCCGAGAGTGGTTTTATAATAAAGCTCCGCTTAAAAAAGCTTTGCAATACGTGTGAAACGCTTTTGCAAATAGGTGAAAGCATAAAGATTACGCAACGAATTTTAAAACCGTCTGATGAGGAAAATCTGACCGACTTTGAAAAAGGCGAATGTTATTATCAAAAAACAGACAAAGACGGTTGCGTTCCGATAGTGGAAATTGAACTCGGTTTTTATAATGACATTCATCCCGAGTGGACCGGTATGAAACTCGGAATTAACGTTTTGATGTATGATATAACACAAGACGATCTTTATATTGTTTATGACGGTGTAAATTTCAGATTGGTTTACGGCGGCAAAGTAGTAAACAATGATTTACCGTTCGGAAGTTTAAAGAAAAGCGCCGATAACGAAATAAATGTTAATTCGGAGTATGTTTCTTATGTGAAATTTTCTGATGAAAAAGCAGAGTTTTTAAGAAAAGCGAAAAATCTCGACAAAAAACTGAATTTTTACACGCCGTACGGTCACAATGTGTTTATAGGCGACGTAGTGAATTTTTATCATGACGGCGTATATCACGTTCTGTATATGCCTGACCGCCACCATCACGGAAACCGCTGGGGCGGCGGAGGTCATCATTTTGAGCATATGATAACAAGAGATTTTGTCGACTGGGAGGACGTAGGACCGATTTGGGACGTTACGGAGCAATGGCATTCAACCGGTACGGGTACGATGTTTTTTCATAACGGCAAATATTATGTCGCATACGGACTGCATACAAGCAGAACAATTCCCGAAGATAAAACAGGCTCAAAGCTTATAAAGGAATATTTTGAAGAACACGGCGAAACACGGATAGTTACAGATGAGGAATTGTATGAGAAGGGACTGTATCCGAGCGGTGCAAGCTATTCTGTCAGTGATGACGGTGTTCATTTTACACAGAGCAAAAAAATATTCAGTGCTTGCGAAAATCCGAGCATTTATTCGGACGGAAAAAAGCTTGTGATGTATGCCGGATACGGCGACTGCACCGCATGGAGTGCGGAGGATATTGATGCGCCGTGGAAAATACTTGATAATGTGAAATTTGAATGTGATGATAAGTCGGAAATGCACAACTCGTCAGAATGTCCGTCGGCTTTTGAATGGAACGGCTATAAATATCTTATTATGGGCGTTACGGGATTTTGGCGCACGGAAAAGAACAGCGATGAATACATAGATTATGCGTCAAAGGGATTTGATGTATATGAAGGACTGTCAGTGCCGATGGCTTCAAAAATTTTTGATAACCGTGCGGTTATTGCCGGCTGGATCGGAGGCATGGGCTGGGGTTCGATGATGGTGCATCGTGAACTTGTACAGTATAAAGACGGAAATTTGGGAATGAAGTGGATTTCGGAACTTTTTCCGAATATATCGGAGAAATCGGAGACGGCTTGTGCGGACGGGAGTTTTAAACTAACAGAAAAAAATTCGTATTATTTTGAGACGGAACTAAGCGCCGAGACAGAAAAGGCAAACATTCAATTTATCGATAATGCCGGTAAAGTATGCGAACTAAGACTTAATTTAAAAGAGAAAACAGCGCAGTACGGCAGCTGCCGCATAGGAGAAAATGCAGAGGACTTACTGCCTATGTATAAAGCAATAAAAACAGTTGAGCAGACAATGAGCGGTTTTAATACTTTACCCGATACACTGCCGCATAAGTGCGGTGATTTTGCACTTGCGCATGTGCGTTATCCTGTCGGAAAAATTAAAGTAAAAGCGCTTATTTACTATTTTGAAAAGAACAACTGCACGATTATAGATACGGAAATTGCAGAAACGAGAACTCTTATAACGAACCGCCAAAACTTTATTCCGACAATAATAAAGCCTGATTTAGAATTTAAAAATGCGAAACTTTTCAAAGCTGATTTGTAATATGGAGATGAATGAGATGAAAAAATATCTTGTAATAAACGGAGTAAACCTTAATATGCTCGGCGTACGTGAGCCTGAAATTTACGGAAAAAACACGCTCAAGGATTTGGAAAATTCAATTTCCGAATTTGCAAAAGAAAAAGGTTTTGAGGTTGATTTTTTTCAGAGCAATTATGAGGGAGCGGTATGCGAGGAGATACAAAAGGCATACAAGGTGTATGACGGTATCGTGATAAATCCCGGAGCGTTTACGCATTATTCTTATGCAATCCGTGACGCTGTGGCGTCCGTGGGTGTTCCTACGATTGAGGTGCATATCTCGAATATCCATAAGCGTGAGGAATTTCGGCATACATCTGTTATTGTGCCGGAGTGCGTAGGTCAGATATGCGGACTCGGCTTTAAGGGATATACTCTTGCATTGGAGGCGCTTTTTGATGCAGACAAGAATTGATAAGCTGAGAAAAAGCATAAACGCCGATGAGTGCGTACTCATATCGGGAAAAGCGAATATATTCTATTACAGCGGATTTCGTTCGGAGGACGCATACCTTATTATTTCTCAAGAAAAGCAGATAATCGTAACCGATTCACGATACACAATTCAGGCAAAAGAACAAGCGCCGAATTTTGAATTGTGCGATATAATGCTCGGTTGGGAAAAGATTTTCAAGAAAGCGGAAAAGAAGATTATCGGATATGAGGAGAATTATCTTACCGCAGGTATGCTCGAAAAATTCAAAGCTTCATCGGATATGAAATTTAAGCCGATGCAGGCGGTGATTGATAAGCCGAGAAGAATAAAAGACAAATCGGAAATAAAAAGAATTGCCGATGCCGAAAAAATCGGCGATGAGGCGTTCAGCTATATTTTAAAACAGATAAAGCCGGGAAAAACAGAGCGTGAAATTGCGCTTGAGCTTGAGTTTTTTATGAAAAGGCAAGGTGCGGAGGCGCTGTCGTTCGACACGATAGCCGCATCGGGAAAACGCTCCGCAATGCCGCACGGTCTTGCAAGCGGTAAAGAGCTTTGCAAAGGTGATTTTCTTACTTTGGATTTCGGCTGTATATTTGAAGGCTACTGCTCCGATATGACACGTACAGTCGTTATCGGTAAGGCTGATGAAAAGCAAAAGGAAATATATAATACGGTGCTTCGGGCACAGCTTGCGGCACTGAAAACAATATCAGCGGGTAAAAAGTGCAGTGATATTGACGCTGCGGCACGAGAGGTTATCCAACAAGCAGGATACGGAAACAATTTCGGACACAGCCTTGGACACAGCGTCGGGATAGAAATTCACGAAATGCCGGTATTTTCGCCCAAAAACGCCGATATTACCGAAGAGGGACACGTTATAACCGTAGAACCCGGCATTTATGTTGAGGACTTCGGGGGTGTAAGAATTGAAGATTTGATTGTTGTAGCCGAAAACGGAATTGAAAATTTGACATCATCACCGAAAGAATTAATAGAATTATAAAGGAGCAAACCTATGGAATATTTAAAAGCGGTTACATTCAGCTATGACGACAGCTATACGGCAGACGTAAGGCTGTCGAAGATTTTTAAAAAGTACGGGCTTAAGGCCACGTTTAACGTAATTCCCAAGCATACAACTCCCGATGTATACAAGGAAGAGAAGGGTGTTAAAATCAGACATCTTAACGTTGAGGATATGGGAGAT
>CAKSPN010000072.1 GCA_934481375.1 uncultured Clostridia bacterium | reverse complement strand
CCCCAAAACAGGCGAGATGATGGAGTTTTCCGCACCGCTCCCCGATTACTTCGAGGCGGTGTTAGAAAAGTTAAGAAACTTTGAACAATGATAATATTATGTTACAAATACAGGAAAACACTTGAAATCCGCAGTTAAAACAGGTATTATATAATAGATAGTTTATAAGTGAAAGGAAGATTGGATTTGGGAAAGAAAAGAATATGCGTAATTTTCGGAGGAGAATCGCCCGAGCATGATATTTCGGGAAAGTCCGTAACTTCAATTTTGAATAACCTTGACAAAGAAAAATATGATATAGATGTTATCGGAATAACAAAAAACGGCGCATGGTATCTCTATGAGGGCGATTATGCAAAGATAGAGAGCGGCGCATGGGAAAAGGAAGTAAGCAAAAAGGCTGTTGTATCGCCCGACGGCGAGGAGCGTGCGCTTTTGGTGTTTGACGGCGACAAGGTCGCAAGAAAATATCCCGATGTCATATTCCCCGTACTCCACGGCGAGTACGGCGAGGACGGAACAATACAGGGTCTGTTCGAGCTTTCGCACATTCCGTATGTCGGAATGGGCGTACCGGCGTCGGCAAACGGTATGGATAAGACAAATTCCAAAATAGTGTTCCAAAATGCCGGTATACCGCAGGCGGATTGGATAGTCGTAAAAGAAGGCGACGATTTGGACGAAAAAGCCGACGAGGCGGAAAAGAAGCTCGGTTATCCGTGCTTTGTAAAGCCCGCAAGAACAGGCTCGTCGTTCGGAGTCGGCAAGGCGGGCAACCGTGAAGAATTTAAGTCGGCTGTCGAAAACGCAAGAAAGTTTGACGAAAAAGTGTTGGTTGAAGAAAACATTGTCGGTCACGAGGTCGAGTGCGCCGTTTTGGGAAACAATCTCCCGAGTGCGTCAACCGTCGGCGAGATAATACCCGAGGTTGAGTTTTACGATTTTGACGCAAAATATGTCGATAATTCAACAAGACTTCAAATCCCGGCGGAGCTTCCCGAAGAAACGATAGAAAAAATACGTGAGTATGCCGTTACGGCGTTTAAGGCGCTTGACGGGCAGGGACTTTCGAGAGTGGATTTCTTTGTAAAAAACAGCGACGGTTCCGTGGTGCTTAACGAAATCAACACCATGCCCGGCTTTACAAGCATAAGTATGTACCCGAAATTATGGGGTGCTGTGGGCGTTCCGTATGCGGAACTTTTGGATAAACTTATCGAACTTGCGGAAAAGAGAGTTAAAAGATGAATAACAAAAGTATAGGTGTGTTCGATTCGGGTCTGGGCGGACTTACCGCCGTCAAGCAGATAATGCGTGAACTCCCGAACGAGGACATAATATATTTCGGCGATACGGGCAGAGTTCCTTACGGCACACGCTCGGCGGAAACCATTCTTAAATATACACGCAGCGATATACGGTTTTTAAACAGCTTCGGCGTAAAAATAATCGTTATTGCCTGCGGTACTGCAAGCTCCGTGGCATTGCCGCAGGTAAAAGACGAGTTTGAAACGCCTATAGTGGGCGTTGTGGAATCGGCGGTGCATACTGCGGTAAGAGTTACGGAGAATAAGAAAATAGGTATAATCGGTACGCCCGGCACAATAAAGAGCGGCTCGTATGTAAGCCTTATAAAAGCGTATGACAGCGGTATTGAAACATTTACAAAGGCGTGTCCGCTGTTTGTGCCGCTTGTGGAAAACGGTCATTTCGATACGGAAATAGCAAGACTTGCGGTTGACGAATATCTGTGCGATATAAGAAAAGCAGGCGTTGATACGCTCATTATGGGCTGTACGCATTATCCGCTGCTCAGAAAGGTGATTGCGGAGTATATGGGAGACGGAGTGAAGCTTATCGACCCCGGTGCGGAAACCGCAAAATACCTTAAAAAGAAAATAAGCGCCGAAATGTGTCACGAGCAGAAAAACGGCGGAAACTACAGCTATTATGTGAGTGATAACGTGGAGGGCTTTGAAGAACTCGGCGGAATTTTCCTTGAAAGGGAAATCGGCGGTCAGGTGAGAAAAATTGACATTGAAAAATACTGATATTTATGATATAACTATATTAAACAAACAAAAAACAAACGACAGTGCAGATACCATAGAAGAAAAAACCACAGGCAGTTTCTGCCGAAAAAACGGAAAGTCGTATATTATGTATAAAAGCGTTGAGGACGGCGCCGAAACCTTGTCGACCGTTATTGCCGGGGAAAATGAGGTAAAAATCAGGCGTAGGGGGCTTGTCAATTCCGAAATGCTGTGCAGAACGGGCGAAAAAACAAGATTTATGTACGCTCTGCCATACGGCAATATGGAAATGGAAAACGAAACGCTTTTAATCGAAAACGGCTTGTCGGACAACGGCGGAATATTGCATATGGTTTACACTCTGTATATACAGGGTGAAGAGTATTATAACGATATGACAATAAAGATAAACAAGAGGTAATGCAGATGAAATTTAAAAGAATAGCGGCGGCGTTGCTGTCGGGAGCCGTGTTTTTGTGCGGTTCGGGAGTGTATGCCGATGCTTTGAGCGAAGAATATGAGGCTTATGAGCGGATAACGGGGTATATTTCGGAACTGTACATAGACGATACTCTCACATCGGATAAGATAGTGCGTGACGGATTGTCAAAGTTTCTGGCGGAAAATCCCGATATGCTTATTCCGCTTTTAAAGAGTACCTTTGAGGGACTTGACGATTACAGCGAATTTTTCACATATGAGGAGTATCAGAATTACGAAAACAGCATAAACAAAAGCTTTTACGGCATAGGCGTTGTAATTCAGAAAAACGGCGATTACGTTGAAATAACAGGTTTTTCGGAGGAAAACGGAAGCGCTCAGAAAGCGGGTTTTCAGGTAGGCGACAAGATATATGCCGTTGACGGTGTGGAGTGCAAGGGAAAATCCATTAACGAAGTAAGGGATATGATAGTCGGCGACCTTGACACACGTGTGCGTCTTACGGTTCTGCGTGGGTCGGATTTGATTGAGATAAACGCCACACGTGTTTCGGTGCATCAGAGTACCGTTACGGGCGGTGTGTTCAAGGGTAATATAGGCTATATAAAGCTTACCACGTTCGGCAGTACAACAACGCAGGAATTTACCGAAATGCTTAACGATTTCCGCTCAAAGGGCGTGGAGCATATTATAATGGATTTGCGGAATAATCCCGGCGGACTTCTGGACGCTGCGATAGACATTGCAAAGCAGATAGTGCCGAAGGGAAAAATAATCGACCTCGTGTGCAGAAACGAAAAGGACAACGTTACATACCGCTCGGATTTAAAATCGCCCGAATTTGATTTTGCCGTTCTCGTAAACGGAAACACGGCAAGTTCATCGGAGATACTCGCAAGCGCAATGCAGGATTCGGGCATTGCAAAGCTTGTCGGAACGACAACTTACGGTAAGGCGGTTGTACAGCAGATATATCCGCTTACAAACGGTATGCGCTTTAAGCTTACGATGGGTCAGTACAAGACACGTAACGGCAGAGAAATAAACCATGTCGGTCTTGAGCCGGACGAGGTGATAGACAATACCACAAAGAAAATCGATTCGATGAAATACAATCGTTTTGATTTCAAGACAAGGCTTGCCCTTGGCGATAACGACACAATGGTGATAGCGGCAAAGGAAAGACTTTCGATGCTCGGTTATTACACGAACAAGACGGACGACCCCGTATTTGACGAGGATTTGAGAACGGCTGTTTCGGCGTTCCAGGCAGAGAATAATCTGTGTGCGTCGGGCGTGTTGGATATTCCCACGCAGGTGGTGCTGGAGAATATGTTTGAAAAGCTCGAAACCACGGTTGATTTGCAGCTGCAGTATGCGTATAAGATGTTCGGCGGAAATCCCGAGGATTTGTACAGTGAATAAAAATGAAATATCAGTTCCCGAAAAAAATGTGTTTCCCTTTTGGGAAACACATTTTTTGTTATATTAATAAAAGGTATTTTGTTTGAAATTGCGCAAGGTTTAACTTTCTCCTTTGTTAAACTCGTTTGTTAATTATGGCTCTATATCGAGCAAATCCTCATAGCTGACCTTAAAAATTCTTTTAAGAACCCGTATTTCGTCAGCATAAAGATGTCTTTGCCCGACTTCTATTTTTGCCACGGCACTTCGTGTTATGTCGCAGCCCGCAACCTGAAGCTTTGCCGCAAGTTCGTCCTGCGACAAATAATTTTTCTGTCTTAAGCGTTTTATATTTTCGCCTATTTTTCTTTCGTATTCCAAATCCACAGCTATCATCTTCCTTCGATAAGTTTTGCCAATTCTTCAGATGTAAGCTCACGGTATTCCCCCGGTGTAAGGTTTTCGTCAAGCACCAGTGTGCCTATCGATACACGCTTTAAATAAACCACGCTTTTGCCTATGCGTTCGCACATTCTTTTTACCTGATGAAATTTACCCTCCGCAATTTCAATAAATACCTCATACGGGTTAGCTGTTATTTCAAGCAATGCGGGTTTGGCTGTAAAATCTTTAAATGCCATACCCTTTTTAAATTCGGCAATATCCTCCTTTTCCGCAGGCTTGTCAAGCCTTGCAAAATATCTTTTGTAAACGTTTTTGTTCGGAGAGGTCATATTATGATTGAATTTCCCATCGTTTGTGAGTATTAAAAGCCCCTCCGTGTCAAGGTCGAGCCGCCCGACGGGCGACACGTTAAAATGCGAATATTCGCTCCCGATAAGCTCGGTCACAACGGGATAATGCTTGTCATATACGGCGCTGATATACCCCTGCGGTTTGTTGAGCATTATATATACAAACTCCCTGTATATAAGCTCCTTTCCGTCAAGCGCAATGACGGACTTTTCCGCATCAACCTGCTCGTCCGCACTTTTCGCGCATACGCCGTCAATTGTTATACGGCGGTTTTTTATAAGCTTTTTCGCTTCGCTCCTTGTTGCGGCGCCGCATGCCGAAAGAAATTTATCTATACGCATGGTATCACCTTTACTTTCCTACGCAGAAATTATGGAATATACTGTCCACAATAAGGTCGGAAACGGTTTCGCCCGTTATCTCGCCGAGACTTTCGATTGCGGCGTTTATGTCTATCGCCGCAATGTCGGGCGGCATACCGCTATCAAGCGCCGAAACCGCACGTGAAAGCGCCGCCTCGGTGGCGTCAAGCGCCTTTTTGTGGCGCATATTCGTTATCACCGTGCCGTTTGAAACGCCTATTTCGCCGAGGTTGTATATCTTTTTTATAACCTCCGAAAGCCTGTCTGCGCCGTCGCCCGTAAGGGCGCTTATTTCAATTACCTCACTGCCGTCTGACAGCGATTTTATATATTCAATATCCGCTTTTGCAATGTCTGATTTGTTCACGAGGATAATCCGCTTTTTGCCCTTTGTGCTTTCAAGAACCGCCTTGTCGTAACTGTCCGTTTCACGGCTGCCGTCAATCACCGCAAGCACAAGGTCTGCCTCGTCTATCGATTTTAACGACCGCTCCACGCCTATCTTTTCAACCGTATCGTCGGTATCGTGTATGCCTGCCGTGTCCGACAGTATAAGCGGTATTCCGTCAAGGTTTACGTATTCCTCTATAACGTCACGTGTAGTGCCGGCAATGTCGGTAACTATGGCACGCTCGGAGTGAGAAAGCATATTAAGCACCGAGGATTTTCCCACGTTTGGCTTACCCGAAATGGACACACGTATGCCCTCGCGCATAATCCGTCCGCTGTCCGCCGTTTTTAAAAGCTTTTGCGTAAGAGCGAGATTTTCGGCGCATATTCTTCTTATGTCCTCCGTTGTTACGTCCTCGAGATCCTCGTCGGGATAATCGATTATAACCTGCATTTGTGATGCGAGATGAACGAGAGCGCCCCTTATTTTCTTTATTTCGGCGGATAAATTTCCCTCAAGCTGATTGAGGGCGTTCGTCTTTGCGAGTGCGGACTTTGAATTGATAATATCAATTACCGCCTCCGCCTGCGAGAGGTCAATGCGTCCGTTCAAAAACGCACGCTTTGTGAACTCGCCCGGCTCCGCAATGTATGCGCCGGCGTGTATCACGGCGTCAAGCACGCCTTGCGAGGCGGTTATTCCGCCGTGCGTGCTTATCTCGACAATATCCTCACGGGTAAAGGTTTTGGGCGCACGCATAACGGCGGCGAGCACCTCGTCCACCGTGTTGCCGTTACCGTCCTTTATAAACCCGTAATGCACCGTGTGCGACGGTGAGTCAGAGAGTTTGTCCTTTCCGCAAAACACCTTGTCCGCAATACTTATTGCGTCCGCACCGCTTATCCGTATTACGGCAATACCGCCCGTACCTATGGGCGTGGATATTGCGGCAATAGTCCTTTCCATAATAAAATCCTCCAAAAACAAAGCAATAGGCAGAAAAACCGCCTATCGCCAAGTGTATTATTTATCGTCTATAAGCCCCTTTAACTCAGCCATAAAGGTGTGTATATCCTCAAACCGCTTGTATACCGAAGCAAAACGCACATATGCAACTTCATCAAGCTGTTTTAAGCGATCCATAACCTTTTCGCCGATAGTTGTAGAGTCTATCTCACGTTCCATTGACTGGTAAAGCTCGCTCTCTATATCGTCGGCGACCTTTTCCATCTGCGCAAGCGAAATCGGGCGCTTTTCGCAGGCGGTAATTATGCCTTTAAGCACCTTGTCTCTGTCGTACGGCTGTCTTGACTGATCCTTTTTCACAACCACGAGCGACAGCGATTCGAGTTTTTCGTATGTGGTAAAACGCTTTCCGCATTTAAGACATTCTCTGCGGCGGCGTATGGCGCTGCTTTCGTCTGTCGGGCGTGAGTCAATCACCTTGCTTTCTATAAATCCGCAATAGGGGCATTTCATAGTAATTTATCCTTTCTGTACGTCATTTGATTATATTATACTATACTTTTTTTTGTATTTCAAGAAGAATTTATTATTTTTTCGCCTGTCAGCTATTTTATCAATCCGTTGTCGGATATACCTCCCGGCAGGCGCACGAGTACGATTTCACGCCCCACCGCTTCAATGTTTTCCCAGGGGATAACCAGCTCCCCTCCGCCGAATATGTGCGTGAAAAAGCGATACCTTTTCGGCACTATTATCGACTCGATATTTCCCGTCACCTCGTTTATTTCAACATCGTTTACAAACCCCAGCTTTTCCGCCGTTGATATGTCTATAACTTCACGCTGTCTGAGCCTCATTCCACGAAACATAAAAACACCTCCGCTTATGTATATGCGCAAAAATTCCGAAAAACGTATTGAAAGTTAAGAAAAAATGTGTTACAATATTAATATATTTACGTATTTGTGGGGTGAATTTATGTCATATAAAATAGTTAAGAAAAATATGCTCAATCCGCAGATTTTCCTTATGGAGGTAGAAGCGCCTTTGATAGCGAAAAAAGCGGAGCCGGGGCAGTTTATTATTTTGAGAATTGACGAGTACGGCGAAAGAGTGCCGTTTACCATTGCCGATTACGACCGTGAAAAGGGAACGGTCACGATAATTGTTCAGATTGTCGGCAAAACAACAAAAGACCTTGCCTTGCTTGAAGCAGGCGACAGCCTTAGGGATTTTGCAGGCCCGCTCGGAATGCCTACACCGCTCGACGGCAAAAAGAAAGTTGCCGTAATAGGCGGCGGCTTGGGAACGGCTATAGCGTATCCGCAGGCGAAAAAACTGCATAAACTCGGTGCGGACGTTACGGTTATAACGGGATTTAGAAGCAAGGATTTGATTATCCTCGAGGAGGAATTGAAACCCGTTGCCGATAAGCTTATTATCGCTACAGACGACGGCTCAAACGGCAATCAGGGCTTTGTTACCGATATGCTCGAAAAAGAAATACAGTCGGGCGAAAAGTTTGACGAGGTAATTGCGATAGGTCCGCTTGTTATGATGAAATTCGTGTGCAAGCTTACGGAAAAATACGGTATTCCGACAACGGTAAGTATGAACCCCGTTATGA
>CAKSPN010000071.1 GCA_934481375.1 uncultured Clostridia bacterium | reverse complement strand
GGACAAGGTTGCCGACTGGGCGCTTCTTTATGCGGAAAGTATTGTTAAAAACGGCGGCTGGAACGGCATAGACAATCAATTAAAGCCGCTTGACAACATTACAAGAGGCGAATTTGCGCTCGTAATGGACAAGATTGTAAAGAATTACGTTGACGAGCCGGGTACTTACGACAATCTCCCCGACGGACTTACAATGGTACGTTCCGGCGGAGTAACGATAAAAAATCTCAAAACCGGCAGAAACCTCATAATCAGCTACGGCGTTGACAAAACAGGCTGTACGGTTATGGAGTCGGAGGTTTCGGGCGCAGCCGTAATACTCGGCGGTGCGGACGTTGTTGAAGAAAAATCCGAGTCGGGAGTTGTGGCAAAGACAAAAGGTACGAACTTCTATGTTTCACTCGGCGGTAATTTCCTTGATTTGAGAGTTATGGCTCCGTATATAAATGCGGACTTTACAAAAGTTCAAGGTGTAAACGGCGAAGATCCGAGCTATTATGTGTGCAAAAATTCCACCGCTGCGCTCCCCATTCTCGAAGTAAAATAATGTTTTTAAAAAAACCTCCGAAAGCATTTTGCTTTCGGAGGTTTTTTATGAAAGAGGAAGTTTTATGAAAATCATTTTATATTCCGATGTTTATAAAGAGCAGATTATAAATCTGATATTGAACATTCAAAACAACGAGGCAAAAATCAATTTATCGCTTGATGAACAGCCGGACTTAAAAGACATTAACAAATATTACGCAAACAGCGGCGGTGCGTTTTTCCTTGCAATTGATAACGGTGTTGTTATAGGAACAATCGGCATAATGATAAAAGAAAACGGCTGTGCGGTATTGAAAAAGTTTTTTGTAAAATCGGAGTACCGCGGGCAGAAAGTCGGCTTGCGGTTATATCTACGGCTAATAGACTTTGCAAAGAAAAATGACGTAAAACATATTGTTTTGGATACTCCCTCCGTTGCGAAAGAGTCGCATAAATTTTATGAGCGGGCAGGTTTTCATAAAATACAGCCGTCACAGCTCCCGATAAATTATGTCTTTCCTGACAGGGATTCCGTTTTATATATGTTGGATTTGTAAAATCACGCAGAAAAAACATATTAAGGAGCTTGCAAAAATTAACGAAACGTACAGTCCCCTTTACCTGAAAAAAGCAAAAGAGATTGCCGAAAATCCTCACAATTAAAAAAGGTATAATTTTGCCGCCGGCATAACCGGCGGCTTTTTTATGTTCGGTATACGTTTAACGGGAATATCCCGGAATTTTAATCTCTGAACTCAAATAATTTTTTAAGCGGTATATTCAGTGCCTCCGCAATATCAATAAGAGTATCAAGCGAACAGGAACAAGCAGCGGTTTCAATCCGTTGCATATGATTTTTACTGATGTCAGCCTTTTCGGCAAGCTGCATTTGCGTCATACCCTGCTCTTTTCTGTAATAGAGAATATTAAGACCTATGCTTAACCAAACATCATAGTTCTTGTTTTTCATATACTCATCTCCTATCTGTAGATATTATATTCCGTATTACATTTTTTATCGACAATCGTACAAGTTGATAAAACACCATAATAGGTTGACTTTTAATGAAAACAATGATAAAATACAATGATATAAATTGTATTTACAACTGAATTGATTGATTTTAAAGGCGGAAACAGATGGAAAACTCAACAAATAAATGGTGTTGTTTTATTGGGCATCGCAAAACAGATAAAAGTATTGAATTTAAGAACAAAGTATATTGTGTAATAAAAAAATTAATTAACAGCGGATTTGAAACTTTTTTATTCGGAAGCAAAAGTGAATTTGATAATTTGTGCTATGGTATTGTTTCGGATATGAAAACAAAATACCCGAATATTAAAAGAGTTTATGTTAGAGCCGAATATCCGGATATAGATCAAGATTACCTTGATTATTTATTGAAAAATTATGAAGAAACCTATTATCCCGATAAAATAAGAAATTCGGGGCGTGCAGCATATGTCGAACGTAATCGGTATATGATAGATATAAGTTCTGTATGTGTATTCTATTGTGTAGATAATTACACCCCTCCGAAAAAAGCAAAAAAAGCCAACAGCGGTACAAAAATTGCTTATGACTATGCAGTACATAAAAAGAAAAATGTCATTAATACAGCGCCAAAAAAACTGAAAGAAATGTAGGTGTGTAATATTTTTCCGCTTTTAATCTTTCAAGCAAATCACACATAATATCACCCGCCCGATAATACAATATATAAATAAAATCGGCAAAATTCTTATGAATTTTGCCGATTTTGGCACTTCTCTCAATATCCTAATCATTCACACATGCACAATTTAGTTTGATTGCCGTTATTCCTCATATGGCACTTTAAAATACTCCAAATACTTTTTAAACTTATCCTGCGCCGCAAGGCAGGTATCTGTCAAATAACCTTTTTCATTATTCCATTCGGACAGACCTCTGTAGTAGAACATTTTTAATTCCTCATCAATAATAAACGGAACAATATTATTTTTTAAGCACTCCTTGAACATTATAAGCCTGCCGACTCTGCCGTTGCCGTCCTGAAAAGGATGTATTGTTTCAAAACGGTAATGAAAGTCTATGATTTCTTCAAGCGTATGCTTATCTTTTTTGTTATAGCCTTTTAAAAGTTCTTTAATCTTATCTGCGGTATCTTCGGGTTTTGCGGTTTCCTTGCCCCCGACTTCGTTGGGGAGTTTTTTATACTCGCCTACATTAAACCAATCTTTTCTCGAAGCGGATGTCCCTGATTTTAAAGTGCTATGCAATTGTTTTATAAACTTCTCCGTAAGTTTGTACTTTGCATTATCAATTATCATATCAATGCATTTAAAATGATTTGCGGTCTCAATAATGTCATCAACATTAAGTGCATCATTTTCCGCTCCGATTGTATTGGTTTCAAAAATATATCTCGTTTGGTCGTGGGTTAATTTGCTTCCCTCGATATGATTTGAATTATATGTTAATTCAATTTGTATTTTATGATATATTCCGCCGGAGACAGAAGATTTTTTTTCCGCTTTTAATCTTTCAAGCAAATCACACATAATATCACCCGCCCAATAATACAATATATAAATAAAATCGGCAAAATTCATAGGAATTTTGCCGATTTTGGCGGAGAAGGAGAGATTTGAACTCTCGCGCCGGTTACCCGACCTACACCCTTAGCAGGGGCGCCTCTTCGGCCTCTTGAGTACTTCTCCGTAAGGATTTGCACACATTCCGAATAACCGCTGCCTTCTAATCCGCAATTATCTTTTATGTCTGCAGTACAATATTAAATTAAAATGGAGGAGAGAGCGGGATTCGAACCCGCGGACGGCGGAACCGTCACCGGTTTTCAAGACCGGCTCTTTCAACCACTCAGACATCTCTCCATATCGCAGTCGACTTGTATATTATAACAAAACCGTTTCTGTTTGTCAATACTTTTTTTAACTTTTTATTTTTAACATCAAAAATATGCACACCGAAAGCCAAAAACTTTAGGTGTGCATATTTGCTACGCTTAACCTACGGGTATAAAAAGCCTCATACCACGCTGCAATTTATCGTCCTCAAGATTATTGAACTTAATTATTTCCTGCTGCGGAACACGATACCGCTTTGCCGTTTCCCAGAGAGTATCGCCGTCCTGCACAAAGTATATCACCATTCCGCGCATCTTTTCGGCTTCGCTTTCCGTTACCTCGTCTATTACCTCCGTTTCGCTGACAGACGCAAGCTCCGCATTTATCGCCAGTATGCACCTTAACTCCAGCTCGCCTGCAGCATTGAGATTATATCCCGTATGCTTTACCTCCGCCTTGACCCTCGGCTCGCCGGTGTTTGTGCAATCGATTGTACTTGAAAACGGTATACTCTTTTTCAGGCTGTAGACGGGATTTTCCGAACTGTCCGACAGGTACAGCACATATGTTTCAACACTGCCCTCGCACACAAGCTTTCCGTTCTGCATCTCCGCTCTTGAAATTTCAGGGCGTGCTATCACGTTGTAAACGCCCGTCACCTCCGGCACATCATCGGGAAATTCTATAATCTCGCGCAGGGTAAGCTGTGTACTCGGTCTTTCCGTTATTTCCTCTATTTTAAGAGTATGCTTTGTTATTTCCGTTTTCATATACGGCTCATAACAATCGCTCAAAATCTCGATTTCCGTACTGTCGGTCGCTTTTATGTTTGCCGAAACGTCGGCGTTTATCTCTATTATACGCCTGTCGCCGTCGCTGTCCTCCGACACTGTACTTGTTACCTCGGAAACGTAAAAATCTATATCGCATACGGTGTTTTCATATGCGCTGTCGCAGTCAAACACCTCGGTAAACGGAATTTCCGCCTCGGTAAATTCTATATTGCACTTGTCGTCCGTATACAGCACGCAAATGCAGGCAGTACCTTTTACGATTATCTTTCCCGTAACGGTTTTGTATTCCGTATCGGAAATTCTGACGTCTGTTTTGAGGATTTCGTTTATTGAGCTTTGACCGCTCGGTATTTCTATTTTCTCACGCACGGAAAAATCCTTTCGGCACATATCGGTCACGTCCGAAACACGCAGTGTTTTTGTCACAACCTCAGCGCTTTCGCTTTCCGTACCGCCGGCTATTTCCGTTCTTCTGATGTCCGCCACCTCATAATCTATTCCCACAATGGCTTTTATCCTTAACTTTCTCGAATTAAGAGCCGAGAACTCCAGTCTGTCCACGTTTGACGCCGCCGATACCGACATACCCGACTCTATTCTGTTATTTTCAACCTTCTGCGAGAAATCAAACGAGGCGTTCATACTGCGTATTTTTTCGTTTTCGCAGTCGGGAACGTACAACACCGTCACGCAAATCCGTCCCGATATATTTAATTTGCCGTCGGACACGGCTGTTTCGGATATGTAGGACACTGCGTCCACCTGCAAAATTTTAAGCATATCGGGCTTTATGTCGGGAACGAACACATCTCCGTCCGACATAACCTGTGTTTTTCCGCTGCACACGCTCTCGCTGATACTGACCGTTTCTTTTATTAACTCCATTTATTATCATTCCTTTCTGTAAGCGCAAATAAATCTTTGTCCGCAATAAAAAAAAGATTTCATACCTAATGATATGAAATCTTTCAGCGTTATATGATTATTTGTTTACGATTTTTTTCCACGTTTCGTATGCCTTATCCCATTCCTCGCTGTCGGCGGGAGTATATTCCGCAATATCGAAACTGCGGCGGACTATCTCTCTGCCCTCCTGAAGGTTCTTCACCGCTCCCGACGCAATAGCCTGAACGATAACGTTACCGATGCTTGTTGCCTCGACGGGGCCTGCGCTTACGGTGCGCTTTGTGGCATTTGCGGAGAACTGGCATATCATTTTATCCTTTATTCCTCCGCCGACAATATTTATAACATTATATGTATTGCCGGTAACCTCCTCCATACCTTCAACGGTACTGCGGTACTTAAACGCAAGGCTTTCCGCAATACAACGTATTACCTCGCCTTTTGTTTCGGGCACTTTCTGACCTGTTTTGCGGCAGTATTCCCTTATTCTTTCGGGCATATTGCCGGGCGTCTGGAACTCCTCATAATCGGGGTCGATAAAGCTTGCGAACGGTTCGGAACTTCTTGCCGCCTGTTCGAGGTCGTTAAAGCTTAACACTGCGCCTTCACGCTCCCACTGGCGCTTTGACTCCTGTATGAGCCACATACCCATAATGTTTTTGAGGAAACGTATCGTCTTGTCCACGCCGCCCTCGTTTGTGAAATTATGCTTGAGCGCCTTATCGCTTATATTCGGTTTGTCAAGTTCTACACCCATAAGCGACCACGTTCCCGACGAAATATATATGAAATCCTTTGTATCGGTAACGGGTACGGACGCAACAGCCGAGCCTGTATCGTGCGACGCAACCGCAACAACGGGAACTTCATCTATTCCCAGTTCCTCAGCCAATTCCTTTTTCACCTTGCCGACAATCTCACCGGGGTAAATTACATCGGTAAGCATATCGGTCGGGATATTCATCTTTTTAAGCATATCGTACGCCCATTCGTGCTTTTCGCTGTCGAACATCTGCGAGGTGGAGGCAACGGTGTACTCCGTTTTCTTTTCGCCCGTGAGAAAATAATTGAAAAGGTCGGGCATAAACAGGAGCGTGTCCGCATTTTTAAGCGCAAAATCTCCCGAACGTGACGCCGAAAGCAGCTGATAAACCGTATTGAACCAGTTAAACGCAATTCCCGTATTTTTGAAGATTTCCTCCTTGGGAACAAGCTTAAACGCCTCATCATACATACCCTCGGTGCGCTTGTCACGGTAGTGGTACGGATTTTCCAGAAGCTTTCCGTTCTTGTCGAGAAGTCCGTAGTCAACGCCCCAGGTGTCTATACCTATGCTGTCAATATCACGGTCGCCCGAATTTACGCACTTTAAAATGCCCTGCTTGATTTCAAAGAACAATCTCAATACGTCCCAGTACAGATTACCGTTTATATTAACGGGATCGTTTGAAAAACGGTGCTTTTCCTCCAGTGTGATTTTCTCTCCGTCAAACTTGGCAAGCATGGCACGTCCCGACGATGCTCCGAAGTCAAACGCTAAATACTTGTATACTTTTTTCATAAATTTATTCCTTCCCGTGCAAAGCACAATTTTTAATTAAACATACTGGCGTTCCTTGTAAACGGATTGACTATATTTATACTGCCGAATTTATCGGCTTTTTTTCCGTCCAAGAGGAACTGAACACGGCGTACATGCGGAAGTTCCGTCAGCGACGCAACTATCGAATAGATAACCGTTTTTTCCTTAGCCTCATTTCCCGAATTTTTCTCGGTAAAGTCGGATTTGAAATTTACAAAGCAAATATCATTGTAAACATCGACCGAAAGGAGCGTTGTGTCCTTATTGAGCGCATTGTTCAAAGCGCCGTCTTGCGTGCCGTTGATAAGCTCGTTTATTATATACTGCTCCACGGGCTGCTGGTCGATAATTTTAACAATTCTGTCCTCTTTCCTAAGCTTGTTCGTTTCCTTTTCGGGGAAATACAAGGCTATATTCTTCATTTCGCTTGTGTAGGTATCTGTAGGCAAGTTGATGTCCGCAGATGTGAGATATTCCATTGCCGTACCGTCGGCGTTTTTAAGCTCCTCGCCGTCAACCGTCACCTTAACGCCGTAAACATTGTTTACGGAGCTTAAGGTCTTTACTACCGCATACGTGCTTAGAGCGTCCCTTGTGCTGTCGCCCGTAAGATACGATGATGAAAAATCAACGCAGACGTTGCCGCCGTTTTCCATTTTAAGGCTGTTTAGCGTAACGTTTTTGCTCATAATTCGCTTGTTGCCTGACGCTTTGGGACCTTTTACAAGCTCCAGTACGATATTTTCCAAAATATCCGCCGAGCTTTTGTATTTCACCGCACGCCTTTCCGAAACAAGCGTTGTTTCGGCGTCGTTTAAGAAATACAGCTCGCACTGCATTTTACGGCTGTCACGGTCTGTGCGCACAAAAATCATAACTGATGCAAACACCGCTATGGCAAGCACCGCCGCCGCAATGATTATCCATTTCTTTTTCATACGGTACTCTCACCTCCGTTATCGAGCGGAAGAATAATGGTGAATACACTGCCGCCGTCCTCGCCGTCGGAAACGGTTATATTTCCGCCGTGCAGTACGACAGCCTCCTTCGCAATCGAGAGTCCGAGTCCCGTTCCGCCCGTTTCCCTCGCACGCGAATCGTCAAGGCGATAAAAACGCTCGAATATCCTGTCACGTGCCTCCTCCGGAATACCGGGTCCGCTGTCGGTTATTTTTATAAGCACCCACTCGTCCTTTTCCGATACGTCTACCGTAACCGTACTATCGGGCGGTGAGTATTTTACCGCATTGTCAAGCACATTGTAGACCGCCTCGTACAGCCTGTCATAATCCATAAGCACAGGTGCAAACAAGTCCTCGTGATAGTCTGTATTTATTGTAATATTCCGCTCTGCCGCAATGGGCGAAAGCTTTTTGACAATATGCCCCGTAAGCAGACGGATATCGCTCTTTTCCATTTTTACCGAGCCGCCGCCTGCGTCAAGCTTTGTAAGCACCAAAAGCCTTTCGACAATTCTCGTGAGTCTGTCCACCTCATCGGACATATCACGCATAAACTCCTTCACCATTTCGGGATTGGGATTATCT
>CAKSPN010000070.1 GCA_934481375.1 uncultured Clostridia bacterium | reverse complement strand
GTATACGCTTCCGCCGTCATCGCATATCGATGTGGTGTCGCAGAAAAGCGTTTCGCTTAGCGTTTGAGGAATTTCAACGGTTATATCCGCATTGCCTTGGTTTTCGGTATCGGGTTCCGCATAATAGTATACAAGCGCTCTGAATATCTTCTTTTGTTCGTCATATGTACTCAGTACGCCGCAGCCGTCCTTTTTGTCTGCAAATGTGTTCGGCACGTAATTACCCTCAAGCTTTCCGAGAAGTAAAAATGCATTGTAACTGCTTTTCGGAATATCGTTTATGTTAATCATTCCGTATCCGCCGTGGAACGGTATGTAATGAAAACCCTGCTCCTGGTATATGTCGGACAAATTCCAGTAGAGCGAGCCGTCTATTATATCGCCGAGGTCGTCAAACATTTTCACTATAAATGCCGCATTGTTCTTTTCGTCGTGATTAAACGCCATAGGACCGGCACTGGAATTCCATTCGCCCATAATAAGCGGTACGCCTTTTAATGATGAATTGTCAATCAGTTGTTTTGTGCGGTTGTACAGTTCATACATGACATTTGAGTTTTGCAGAGTAACGTCGCCGTAATCGCTGTCGAGAAAGGCGAGGTCGCTCGGATATGCGTGGGTTGAGATAAAATCGCACGGTACATTGTTCTTTTCGACGTAATCGATAAATTTGTCTATCCACAGGCACTTGCTCGTTGCAGGTCCGCCCACGATGAGCGTCTTATCGGCTTTTCGTACCGATAAGACGGTGTTTTTGTACAACTCAAGATAATCCTCAAGACCGATATTAAGGTCAGGCTCGTTCCATACTTCAAAATACCATTGACGTATACATTCCAAACCGTATCTCTCGATAAAGTGCATTATCATTCTGTAAATAAGCTCATTCCACTTCGGGTATGATGACGGTGCGGAAAGCTCCGCATGATAATAATTAACGTGTATTCTCTTGTCGGTTGAAAGTTCAACGGGGCAGTATCCTATCTCAAGAAACGGCAAAAGTCCGCATTCAAGCACTTTGTCGAATATCTTGTCAATTTTCGTGAAGTCAAGCACTAAATTTCCGTTGCTGTCCTCACTGTATACGCCTGTGTTGGGTGATATTATGTTGTGAAAGCGGACGTACTTAAATCCGCACTCACGCTGTCCCTTAAGAGCGTGCGACGGCAAATCCTCACGCAGCCATAACGGTGCATGGCAGGTGTTGATGCCGAAACTCCACAGCGGTCTTACGGGTTTTGTTTTCTCCTTTGTATTGCATATTATTTTCATCTTGGTCCCTCCGTTTTATGATTTTTTTTGCGAAATTCAGACGGTGTTATTCCCGTTTCTTTCTTGAAGAAAGAAGAAAAGTAATGACTGTTTTCAAATCCGAGTATCTGAGCAATTTCACGTATTGAAGAATTTGTTTCCGAAAGCAGATACTTTGAGGCGTTTGCACGTTTTCTCAAAATGTATTTGTACGGCGTTATGCCAAACTTTTCTTTGAATATATGAATGGCGTATTGCTTGGTGCAGAAGCAGTTGTCAACAATTGTGTCGAGATTGATGTCAAACGCAGCGCTGTCGTCTATTGCAAACTTTATTCTGTCTGAGATGTCGCAAAGCTGTAATTCTATATTATGCTTTGCGGTTGCCGCCTGCTGGACAAGCTTTAAAAACAGACCGGAACACTGCCTGAATACCTCGCTTTTTGTGAGACTCCTGTCAAGCGAAAGTGTGTAAATATCATTAAAAATCTTCTCGGCATGCGGTGTTTGGATTATCTGCATTTCGGTAAGCCGATACGATGCAAGCACGTTTGCCACAAGCTCTCCGTCGCATACAAACCAAACCTTTTCGCAGGGGTCGGCGTCGGTTGAGTATATAAAATGACGGTCGCCCTTTGGGAGCAAGATAAGGTCACGGCTTGCGGCTGCTTCAACCGTGCCGTCAATATCATAATACGATTTACCGCTCAGTATATATTCAAAGGCGCAATAAGGACACCTCGGACGATCTATCAGGTAGTTGCCGCCGCAGTGCGAAAAACCGGTGTCAATCAGTATAAACGGAAGTATATGTTCGCTGAAGAACGGATTTCCGAATTCAGTTGTTTCCATGCAAATCACCACGCATTCTTTATATAAGTATAAATTATAAAAAATAATGTGTCAACCGATTATGAAGATGGGTTAATTTTTTATACCAAAGTCATTAATTTTTTCGATTTTTTATACAGGAATATTTTTCTGTTTCCTGTGCAACCTAAAGATATTACCGATTACAGAAAGGAAAATATTTATGAGCGTAAGAACAGACCTTGCCGTTGAGGCTCACGAAATAAAAAGCAAAGAAGCGGCGGAGGAAATAGAAGGAGTAACGGCGGATAAAGAAGAACGGAACGGAATATCGCTCACACGTGTGCGGATAACGAGCGAAAGCGCATCAAAGCTCCTCGGAAAAGCGCAGGGAACATATATCACGATAGAAACGCCCAATCTCCGTTACGGCATGGAGGATCACGAGGCGGCAGCCGATATAATAGCTAAGGAAATAACCGATATGGCGGATATAACCGAAAACACCACAACGCTTATCGCAGGACTGGGAAACCGTGACATTACGCCCGACGCTTTGGGGTGTGCGGTGGTTTCGGATATTTTTATAACAAATCATCTGCATGAGGGGATAAAAAGCGTAATAGGCGAAAATATAAGCAGTGTGTGTGCAATAGCACCGGGCGTACTCGGCACAACAGGTATTGAAACGGTAGAGATTATAAAAGGAATTACGGAAAAAATAAAGCCGCAGCTTGTAATCGCCGTGGACGCACTTGCCGCCGCCGATATACGCCGTGTCAACACGACAATACAGATAGCCGATACGGGAATACAGCCGGGAGCGGGCGTGGGCAATGACCGACGCGGGCTTAACGAGGAGACGCTTGGCGTGAAAGTCATAGCCATAGGCGTGCCGACGGTAATCGACGCCGAATCGGTGTGCAATATGGAAATCCCCGACGAGCTTGCGCCGCTTATAGTTACAACAAAGGATATAGACCTCGTAATAGAGCGAATGGCGAAAACGGTGGCGTGCGGAATTAACAGAGCGCTTCAGCCGAAATTGTCGCACGAGGAGATAGAAAGCTATATAAGATGATTGACATATCACGGAAAAGAGTGTAAAATATATACATCACAACAGAAAGGAAACGATGCTTTGTATGATAAACATAAATTCAAACATACGCCTGCATTATCTGCCGTTTGAAAAGCTTAAAACAACGGTGACAGGCGTATATATACACAGACCTCTCAATGAGGAGGAGGCGTCTTACAATGCGCTTTTGCCGTTCGTTTTAAAGCGCGGGTGCGGACTTTGCCCGAATACGGAAAAAATATCGGAGTATCTTGAAGAATTGTACGGTGCGAGCCTTTATGCGTCTGTGCCGAAGAACGGCGAGGATCAGGCGATATACCTTGAAGCAGAGGTGATAAACGACAGATACTCGCCCGAAGGCGAACCGCTTATGTCAAAAACGGCGGATTTACTGCTGTCGGTAATTTTTGATCCCGTGCTTGAGGACGGAGCCTTCAGACGCGATTTTGTGGAACAGGAAAAGAAGATAGCGATTGAGCGTATAGAGGCGGTCAAGAATGATAAGCGCCAATATGCCTCCACACGCTGTAAGGAGGAAATGTGTGAGGGCGAGCCGTTTGCCGTGTCGGGATTTGGCACAGTTGAGGGCATAAGCGCAATTACGCCCGAAAGCTTATATGCATATTACAAGAAGATAATAACCTCGTCCGTTATAGATGTTTTTGTGTGCGGCGAGGGCGATACGGAAAGCATAGCAAAGCGCATAAAGCTTAAAACGGACGGTATGTCCTTTACCGAGGCGCATCTGCCGCATATGGAAATATCAAAGCCGAAAGCGGAGGTTAAGAAAACCGTTGAAAAAATGGACGTTGCGCAGGGCAAAATGGCAATCGGATTTAAAACCAATATTGCGGCGGACTCAAAGGAATACCCGGCATTGCGTGTAATGAACAGCATATTCGGCGCGGGAGCGCATTCAAAGCTGTTCAATAACGTGCGTGAAAAGCTCAGTCTTGCGTATTATGCGTCATCAATGCTTGTAAGGTACAAGGGACTGCTTATTGTAAATTCGGGTATAGAGTTCAAAAATTTTGAAAAAGCATATGATGAAATACTCGTTCAGCTTGAAAATATCAAAAAAGGCGATATTTCCGATGATGAATTCAATTCAAGCGTAAGTGCGATAATAAACAGCATAGAGGAAGCAAAGGACGATCAGCGTGCATTGCAGAAATACTGTGTTGCAAGGGAAATAATGAGATTAGAGGCGGATCTTGAGGCAGACAAAAAAGCAATTTTGCAGGTGACGAAAGAGGACGCCGCAAGAGCGGCACAAAAGCTTACTCTCGATACTGTGTATTTCCTTACGGGAAAGGAGGAAGCGTAAATGAAACTTGCAAAGAAAGAAAATACTGCGGCGGGCGAAGTGCTTTATTTCGGAAAGCACCCGTCGGGACTTGATATTATAATCGTTCCAAAACCGGGATACAGCAGTACCTATGCGATATTCGGAACAAAATACGGCTCGGTTGATTCGGAATTTGTTGTTCCGGGCGATACGGAGACAACAAGAGTTCCCGACGGTATAGCGCATTATCTGGAGCATAAAATGTTCGACCAGCCTGACGGCAGTAATGTGTTCGATAAATTTTCAAAATACGGCGGAAACGCAAACGCTTTCACAAGCTTTAATATGACGGCGTACCTTTTCTCGGCAACGTCGAATATTGAGGAAAATCTTGCGGCTTTGCTCGATTACGTGCAGTCGCCGTATTTCACAAAGGAGAGCGTGGAAAAGGAACAGGGAATAATCGGACAGGAAATAAGAATGTATGATGACAGCGGAACGTGGCGTGTGTTCTTTAATTTCCTGGAGTGCCTGTATAATGAGCACCCCGTAAAAAAGGATATTGCGGGAACGGTGGAAAGCATAAGCCATATCACCGCCGATTATCTGTATAAATGCTACAATACATTCTACAATCTGTCCAATATGGCGCTTGTTGTTGTGGGCAATGCAGAACCCGAAAAGATACTTGAAACGATAGAGCATGGGATAAAGGAAAACAAGCCGTTCAAAGAGGAGATAAAGCGCATTTATCCGAAAGAGAGCGAAAAAATCGCAAAGCCGTATGCGGAGCAGAAACTGAGCGTTGCCGCACCGCTGTTTATGACGGGATTTAAGGACAACGATACGGGTTATGACGGCGAAGCACTGCTTAAAAAAGATATAGAAATGAATGTGCTTTTGCATATGATATTCGGCAAAAGCTCACGCCTTTACAAAAAATTATACGAGAGCGGACTTATAAATCCGCAGTTTGAGTTTGAGTATACAATGCAGCCGGATTACGGATTTTCTTCCGTAAGCGGCGAGTCTAAAAATCCGAAAAAGGTGTACGAACTTATGATTGAGGAAATAGAAAAGCTCCGCACCGAGGGACTTGACGAGGCGGCATACGAGCGCAGTAAAAAGGTAATATGGGGCGAGTATATCCGCACGCATAATGATGTTGAGGAATATGCCGGAAATCTCTTAAGACTTCATTTTATGAACATTGATTTTTCGGATTACGGCAAGGTGTACAAGTCCGTAACCTTTGACAGTGTGAAAAAGCGTTTTGAAGAACATTTCAAAAAGGAAAATTCCGCACTGTCGGTGGTAAATCCGATATAAAACAAAAGGAGAGCAAAACGCTCTCCTTTTGCATACTTTGTTACAAAAGTATAACAAAAAATTGTAGTGTTTTAACATATATATTCATTTTGCACCAAAAACCGATAAAAGAATTGCAAAATTTATTAATGTCACTAAAAATGATATTTTATCTCTTGACAATCATTTTTTTAGTGATAAAATTGTGGTTGTGGAACAATTATATGAAAGGGGTCCTTTTAATCTATGGGCAAGAAGAAACGAAACGTCAGTATTGCGGTCTTTGCAATCTTTATCCTTCTTTTTACGGCAGGATCGTTTCTGACAAAGGGATTTTCGGGTGAAAAGGAGTCTATTCAGGCGGTTATGCGTGACGCTGTTTTGCATGACGGAGCAAAGGTAAGCTTTTTCGGACTTAAGGACGTAAATCCGGGTCTTATTTCAGCTTATACCGTAACGGCTTTGCTGTTCGTGTTTGCGCTTATTGTCAGAATATTTGTCATTCCGAGGTTCAAGACGGTTCCGGGCAAGTTCCAGACGGTGCTGGAGGAGGCGGTCGGATTGTTTGATAATCTGGCAAAAACCAACAGCCCCGGAAGAAATACGTTTCTCGGTGCGTATGTGTTTACTACCGGTGCGTATGTGTTTGTGGGAACGCTGTTCGAGCTTTTCGGACTTCAGGCGGTAACTACTACGGGAGGTTCAATATCGATGCCGGCTCCGCTGTCGGATATAAACGGTGCGATATGTATGGGCTGTCTGTCGTATCTTATCATACTGTCGGGCGGAATTGCCGTAAACGGAATAAAAGGCGTAGGAAAAACCTTAAAGGAATTTTCACTGCCGCTGTCTATGAGCTTCCGACTGTTCGGTGCATTGCTAAGCGGTGCTCTCGTAACGGAGCTTGTTTATTACTATGCAAATCTGAGCTATGTATTTCCTGTGCTTGTAGGCGTGCTGTTCACTTTATTGCACGCACTCATTCAGGCATATGTCCTTACATTGCTTACTGCTATTTTCTACGGTCAGGTAACCGCACCGTCGGAAAAGAAGCATTAATATATATAAGAGGGGCATATGCCCCGACAATCAAAGAGTACATATTTTGGAGGTAATTATTATGAAAAAGAACACAAAGAGATTATTCGGTACATTATTTGCACTGGCTGCATTGTTTGCATTTGCGCTTACCGCATATGCGGAGGGTGACGCAAGCGGTGCGTCGGTAGCAGGCTTTAAGGCAATCGCAGCAGGCGTTGCAATCGGTCTTGCGGCTGCCGGCGGTGCAGTAGGTATGGGTCTGGCAATAGCTAAGTCGGCAGAGGGTATATCACGTCAGCCGGAAGCTGAGGGCGCAATCAGAACAAGCCTTATGCTCGGTCTTGTGTTTGTCGAAACGGCAATCATTTATGCACTTGTTGTTGCAATTCTTGTCATCTTCGTTCTTTAATAAATACTACGGTAAAGGTTGTGAAAAATGATGAGTAATATTCCGCTTAATATAGATTATCAGCAAATTTTCCTTCATCTTCTGAACTTTGTTATACTTTTTGCCGTTATGTATTTCCTGCTTTATAAGCCGGTTAAGAACTTTATGGATAAAAGAAAAGAATTTTACGAAGACAGGGAAAATGAAACGGCTAAAAATTTAAAAGAAGCCGAGGATAAGAAAAAAGCATATACGGAAAAGCTGGAAAATGCAGAAGAAGAAATCAATGAATACAGAGTAAACGCTCACAAAAAGGTTGCGGAGGATAATGAAAGAAGTATCCGCCGTGCCAAGGAGGAAGCGGATAAAATCGTGAAAGACGCACGTGAAAACGCTGAAAACGAGCGTGACAGAATACTTGAATCCTGCAACGCCGACATTCAGTCAATGGTGACGGACGCTGCGGAAAAGCTTGTTCTGAAATCTACGGCGGGCGACGCTTACGATCAGTTCCTTTCAGCCGTTGAAAGGGGTAATGACGATGAGTAAGAATGATGAAAAGTTAAAGGGTATAATCTATTCTTCGGCAAAGCCCACAGACGAGCAAATGGCACGGTTCAAGGCTTTTTTGCAGAAAAAGTATGACGGCGCGGATGAAGTTGAGTGGCAGGAAAGCGACGCTTTCCCCGGCGGCTTCAGACTTGAAGTGGGTCATGATGTGTATGACTGGAGCGTAAACGGACGTTTCAGACAGCTCCGCGACGCTCTTATGAATATCCCGAAAACAAACGGAAACGTTATTCCGCTTTTGAAGGAAACCATTAACGAATGGACGCCCGAGGCACTTGCCGAGGAGGTCGGCGAGGTAATATTTGTCGGCGACGGTATTGCCGAGGTTTCGGGACTGGAAAATGCCGAATACGGCGAGATACTTCTGTTCTCGTCGGGCGTAAGAGGTATGGTTCAGGACCTTAAAGAGGATAAAATCGGCTGTGTGCTGTTTGACTCCGATAACGACGTGTACGAGGGTTCTTCCGTAAGAAGAACCGGTAAAACCGCCGGTGTTCCGGTAGGTGAAGCGTTTATCGGCAGAGTTGTCGACAGTCTCGGCGCACCGATAGACGGTAAGGGTGATAT
>CAKSPN010000069.1 GCA_934481375.1 uncultured Clostridia bacterium | reverse complement strand
GAGCAGGAGAGCAATCAGCTTGAAAAAAACAAGAAAAACGACGAGGCTCCGCAAAATGAGGGCGAATTTGAGTATAAAATAAGAAACTATGTAGCCGGTCAAGTAGCAAAAGAAGAAAAAAACAAAAGTGAAACAATGGGAATGGCTGTTTTCAGCGGCAAAAAAATGACGGGCGTGCGTGGCAGTACCGACAGCTTGCTCTACAATATTTTAAGCGGTAAGTACAAAAGCAGTTATATTACATTTTACAATGAAACCGAAACACCGCTCACCGTTAAAATATCACAAAAGAACAGACCGAGAATTAATGTAAACGTTAAAGAAAAAAAGGTTGACATAAATCTGTTTCTTGAGTCGGATTTATACTCGCTGTCGGCAAATTACACTCTCGAACAGGAAATAAACGATTTTGAAAACAGAGTAACGCAAATAATAAGCAAAAATTGTGAGAATTTTATAAAAAGTGTACGTGATGAACAGGACGCCGACGTTCTCGATATAGGAATGAAAGCTAAAAAAGCTTTTCTCACAAATGATGAGTTTGAGGCGTACAACTGGCGTGAAAAATTCAAGGAATACGAAATATCGGTAAATACAAACTTCAAAATCTGCAGAACGGGACTTTCATTGAATGAAAGACGGGGAGGTGACAAATAGTGGCTGAACTTCTGATTGCCGTAATTGTGGTTTGCTGTGCCGTGAAAACCGTCGGATACGGAATATACACCCTAAAACAAAAGAATATTCCCGGCTCAATTATGATTTTTCTTATGAGTGCCGCCTCATTAGCCGCACTTCTTGTTCTTATGTAAGCTAAACAAATATTTGTTCGAGAAATTGTCCGAAAACTATTGTAATTTTATACCTGTATGTGTTATAATATATAAAGAAAGGTTATTATTTTAGACATTAGGAGAGAATTATGGACAAACAATATACCTGTTTTTTTACGGGACACAGAAAACTTCCCGAACACAGAATTGAATATATACGCAGACTAATAAAAAACAAAGTAAAATTTCTTATAGAAGAAAAAGGGGTGGAGGATTTCATTGCCGGCGGTGCGCTCGGCTTTGATACTCTTGCCGCCGAGTGCATTGTGGATTTGAAGAACACATATCCCAATATCAAATTGCATCTGTATCTGCCATGCTTTAACCAAAGTGCAGCCTGGAGCTATGACGATAAGTACAAATGGCATATTCTTGCGACAAAAGCGACTGATTTTAAGTACATAACACAGGGAAATTATTATAACGGCTGTATGCAGAAGCGAAACCGTGCAATGGTGGACGACGCATATTACGGACTTGCATACTACGTTATGGATAAGAGCGGAACGGGCGCAACCGTGAGATATGCGGAGCAAAAAGGGCGCATAGTGGATAACATAGCCGAAATGATATACGGTATATAGAACAAAAATCGACTTTCGAAACAATTCGGAGATCGGTTTTTGTTTGTGTAAAAAAATAAGCAAAATGCTCGGCAGTATACGGAATACCCGTCAGTACCGCACAAAGCACATTTACCGTTCCATTCGTGCTTTTTATATAGGAAAACAAGGATATAAAACACGGTTTTGCCGTTAAAAACCGACATAAAAAAATCTCACTCATGCGAGTGAGATTTTTTTAGTAGAATATCGGCTTTCTGATACCGTAAATTATCAGCAATAATTATTCAATTATTGAAGAAACAACGCCTGAACCTACTGTACGTCCGCCTTCACGGATAGCGAAACGAAGACCTTCTTCGATAGCGATCGGTGTGATAAGCTCAACAGTCATCTTTACGTTATCTCCCGGCATACACATTTCTGTACCTTCGGGTAATTCGATAACGCCTGTAACGTCAGTTGTTCTGAAGTAGAACTGCGGTCTGTAGTTGTTGAAGAACGGAGTATGACGACCACCCTCGTCCTTGGTCAGAACGTAAACCTGACCAACGAACTTTGTGTGCGGGTGAACCGAATCCGGCTTTGCAAGAACCTGACCTCTTTCGATTTCGTCACGTGCAACACCACGGAGGAGCGCACCAACGTTATCGCCTGCTTCAGCGAAGTCAAGAAGCTTTCTGAACATTTCGAGACCGGTTACAACAACCTTTCTCTTTTCTGTTGTAAGACCAACGATTTCAACTTCTTCGTTAACCTTAATCTGACCTCTTTCAACTCTACCTGTAGCAACTGTACCACGGCCTGAGATTGAGAAGATGTCCTCGATAGGCATAAGGAACGGTAAGTCAGCTTTTCTGTCAGGTGTCGGGATATATGAATCTACAGCGTCCATAAGATCCCAGATGCACTTGTATTCCGGAGCGTCCGGATCTGTTGATGTGCATTCGAGTACGCCTAAAGCTGTACCTGTGATTATCGGAATATCGTCACCGGGGAAGTCATATTCTGAGAGAAGCTCTCTGATTTCCATTTCAACGAGCTCGAGCAATTCGGGATCGTCAACCTGGTCTGACTTGTTCATGAATACTACGATATAAGGAACGCCAACCTGACGTGAGAGAAGGATATGCTCTCTTGTCTGGGGCATCGGGCCGTCTGCAGCTGAAACAACGAGGATAGCGCCGTCCATCTGAGCAGCACCGGTGATCATGTTCTTAACGTAGTCAGCATGTCCCGGGCAGTCAACGTGAGCATAGTGACGCTTTTCTGTCTCATACTCAACGTGAGCTGTTGAAATTGTGATACCTCTTTCTCTTTCTTCCGGAGCCTTGTCGATCATATCATATGCTTCGAACTGAGCCTGTCCCTTAAGAGCGAGAACCTTTGTGATAGCTGCGGTAAGAGTTGTCTTACCGTGGTCAACGTGACCGATAGTACCGATGTTTACATGCGGTTTTGTTCTTTCAAATTTAGCTTTTGCCATTTGAATTTTCCTCCTTAAAATTAATAAAAATTAAATTTAGCTTACTAATAAGACTATTGTACAATTTTTTCGGTAAAAAATCAAGTGTTTTTTTGATTTTCTGCCAAATTTTTAAATAATCGTTTAATTACTTAGCACGATTATTGATAATGCTTTCCTGAATTGACTTAGGCACTTCACTGTAATGCGACGGTTCCATTGTGTACTGACCACGGCCCTGTGTACCGGATCTGAGGTCTGTAGCGTAACCGAACATTTCTGAAAGCGGAACGTCTGCCGTTACCTGAGTAACGCCGCCCGATCTTACTTCCTGGCTCTTAACAAGACCGCGTCTTGAAGTCAAGTCGCCGATTACGAAACCGAGGTACTCATCGGGAACAATAACGTTTACAAGCATGATCGGCTCCTTGATAACAGGGTCAGCCTTCTTCATACCTTCCTTAAACGCCATTGAAGCGGCAATCTTAAATGCCATTTCAGATGAGTCGACTTCATGGTAAGAACCATCGTAAAGCGTAGCCTTTACGTCAACAACGTTGTAGCCTGCAAGTACGCCTGACTGCATAGCGCCCTGGATACCTGCGTCGACAGCCGGAATGTATTCCTTAGGAATAGCGCCGCCTACGATAGCGTTAACAAATTCATAGCCTTTGCCTTCCTCAAGCGGCTCGAGCTTTAACAGTACATGACCGTACTGACCCTTACCACCTGACTGACGTGCATATTTATGCTCAACGTTAACTTCTTTTCTGATTGCTTCTCTGTACGAAACCTGCGGCTCGCCGACATTAGCCTCTACCTTAAATTCACGGAGAAGTCTGTCAACGATAATTTCCAGATGAAGCTCACCCATACCTGCTATAATGGTCTGACCTGTTTCTTCGTCTGTATAAGTCTTGAAAGTCGGGTCTTCTTCAGCAAGCTTTGCAAGAGCGATACCCATCTTTTCCTGACCTGCCTTGGTCTTCGGCTCGATAGCAACGCGGATAACCGGCTCGGGGAAGTTCATCGATTCAAGAATAATCGGGTGATCTTCGTCACAAAGCGTTTCACCGGTTGTCGTATTCTTAAGACCTACGGCTGCGGCAATATCTCCCGAATAACAGCAGTCGATGTCTTTTCTCTGATTAGCGTGCATCTGTAAGATACGTCCCATACGTTCCTTGTGTCCCTTGCAGGAGTTGAGAACATATGAACCTGCGGTAACCGTACCCGAATATACTCTGAAGAAGCAAAGCTTACCTACAAACGGGTCTGTAGCGATCTTGAATGCCAATGCGGCAAACGGAGCGTCGTCAGACGAGGGTCTTTCTTCTTCTTCGTTTGTGTCGGGGTTGATACCCTTAATGTGTTCAATATCCGTCGGTGCAGGCATATACTCGATAACGGCGTCAAGAAGCATCTGAACGCCCTTGTTTCTGTATGATGTTCCGCAGAGGATAGGAATAATTTCGTTTGCTATTGTAGCTTTTCTCAAAGCCTTTTTAAGCTCTTCAACCGAAATTTCCTCGTCGCTCAAGAATTTTTCGAGCAGGCTTTCATCTGTTTCGCAGATAGCTTCAACCATTGATGCTCTGTATTCTTCAGCTTTTTCCTTCATATCCTCCGGAATTTCTTCAATTCTTATATCTTTTCCGAGGTCATCGTAATAAACCTCAGCCTTCATTGTCATAAGGTCAATTATGCCCTTGAAGGTTTCTTCAGCTCCGATAGGAAGCTGTACGGGTACGCCGTTTGCACGGAGTCTGTCGTGTACCATATCAACAACGTGATAGAAATCAGCACCCATAATATCCATTTTATTAACGTATATCATTCTCGGTACGTGATATTCATCAGCCTGTCTCCAAACTGTTTCAGACTGAGGCTCAACGCCGCCCTTTGCACAAAGAACGGTTACCGAACCGTCGAGAACCTTCAGAGAACGCTGAACTTCAACTGTGAAGTCAACGTGTCCCGGAGTATCGATGATGTTGATACGATGCTCTTTAAACTGGTGATTTGAACCCGACCAATGACAAGTCGTAGCAGCCGATGTGATAGTAATACCACGTTCCTGCTCCTGAGCCATCCAGTCCATTGTAGCGGCGCCGTCGTGGGTTTCACCAATCTTATGATTAACACCTGTGTAGAACAGGATTCTCTCTGTTGTAGTTGTCTTACCGGCATCTATGTGCGCCATGATACCGATATTTCTTGTATTCTCCAGCGAATACTCTCTACCCATTCAAAATTCCTCCTTTCAAATAAGGATTTTATAGTCTGTATTTTGCAAATTACCAACGATAGTGAGCGAAAGCCTTGTTAGCTTCTGCCATCTTGTGGGTATCTTCACGCTTCTTAACAGAACCGCCTGTTCCGTTGATAGCGTCGATAAGTTCATTTGCAAGTCTTTCCTTCATAGTTTTCTCGCTTCTTTCTCTTGAATAGCGAGTAAGCCATCTCAAGCCTAAGGTCTGTCTTCTGTCCGGACGAACCTCCATCGGCACCTGATATGTTGCACCGCCGACACGTCTTGCTTTAACTTCGAGTACGGGCATAATGTTGTCCATAGCCTCGTTGAAAGCTTCGAGTGCGTCTTTACCGGTTTTTTCCTTTACGATGTCAAATGCATCGTAAACGATTTTCTGAGCAACACCTTTTTTACCGTCCAGCATGATATTGTTTATAAGCTTTGTTACAACAACGTCATTATACACCGGATCAGGTAATATTTCTCTTTTTGCAATAAAACCTCTTCTTGGCACTTTACTTCCCTCCTTCATAGAATGGTAAGCTTAAAAGCTTACATAATGAATATCACAGGTACTCTGAATAATCGGAGCATATCTCCGAAATCCCGTCAGTGCGTATACGAATATATTGAATATAACCCGATATGCACTTTTGTGATATAACTGTTTTTTACAGCGCGGCAGAATTACTTAGCTGCCTTTGGTCTCTTTGCACCATACTTACTTCTTGACTGAAGACGTCCGTTAACGCCCTGAGCGTCAAGAGTACCTCTGATGATGTGGTATCTTGTACCCGGAAGATCTCGTACTCTTCCTCCTCTGATAAGAACAACGCTGTGTTCCTGCAGATTGTGACCGATACCGGGAATGTACGCTGTTACTTCTATACCGTTTGTAAGTCTTACTCTGGCAATCTTTCTCAAAGCTGAGTTAGGCTTTTTCGGTGTAGCTGTTCTTACAGCGGTACACACGCCTCTTTTCTGGGGAGAGCTCTTGTCTGTCATCTTCTTTTTCAAAGAATTAAGGCTCTTCTGAAGAGCCGGAGCGGTAGACTTTTTTCTCGAAGTCTGTCTTCCGGTCTTGACCAGCTGATTAAATGTTGGCATATCGTGTTACACTTCCTTTCTTAAAATTTAACGGTGAAAAACACCTAATATATTATTTACCCGCAAAGCGGGAAATAAACAAAATTAATCGCACAAAACGGCAGCGCAGCTTGCGCTTACCTCTATTCCGCAAATCGAGCCGAGTTCTTTCATGGTGGAAACCTCCGAAAGCTCAACCGCTTTTTCCGAAGCGGCTTTCCGAAGCGGCGTGCTTATTTTCTCATCGCAGTCGAGCGCAAGAAAAACCTTTTTTGCCTTTCCGTCCTCAACCGCTCTCAACGTCTGCTTAAAGCCAACCTGTAAATGTTGCCTTTGTGCATCGCTTATCATCTTATTCACACTCCCAAAATTAAGGTGACACCTTGTTTTTTGTATATGGATAACCTATAAAATTATATTAAAAATCAAGCAAAATGTCAAGTTTTTTGTCTGTTTTTTGTCACGAAATTTTAACTCTTTTTTCTTATTTTTTTATGCACTTTGATAAATATACCATTTGTAGCGGTTTTGGGACGTGTTTTTAACTATATATAGTAAAAAAAATAAACCTATCGGCAAAATTTTGCCGACAGGTTTATTTTTTATCTTCCCTCAATCATATCTCCGGCGGTGTCCGTAACGCCTTTTGCGGCGTCACCGACCGCATCTCCGGCGTCTTTTACAGCGTTGCCGACTGCGTCACCCGTATCCTTTACGGCATTTCCGGCATCGTCCATCACGTTGTTACCGGGCGTCGATGTTGCCTCCGGGGTCGGAGTTGCGGAATTTTTGTTATTATTTCCGCAGGCGGCAAGCAAAGATATAAGCGCCGCCGCAATTATAAATATTTTTATGTTTTTCATTTTCTGTTCCTCCACAATAGGTTTGTGTATTTTCAACCTTATTGTTTACGGATAACAGAAAAATATTCATATAAATTTAAACACGTCCGTATTTTCCGACTTAATGCATATAATTTCCGTGTTTTTCAAAATTTTTTCAAATATATCAAGCACAATTATTTCCGTCGGATAATGTCCTGCGTCTATTACCGCAATATCAGAAAAATAACTGTCGCACATTTCGTGATATTTTATGTCCGCCGTAATTATTGCGTCACAGCCTTTTTCTTTTGCTAATGGAATAATCTCCGCACAGCTTCCCGACGCAACCGCAAGCGTTTTTATTGCTTTTTCATTGCCGCCGCAAAAACGCACGCACGGCGTGCTAAGCTTTTCTTTAACCGTTTCGCAAAGAGCGGATAAGCTCATTTCACAAGGCAGTTTTCCGTATCTTCCAAGACCGCTTTCTTCTATATATTTAATATCGGAAAGTCCGAAAATATCAGCCAGAGCGTCGTTTATTCCGCCGTCCGCCACGTCCATATTTGTATGCGCCGCAAAAACTGTAATATCGTTTTGTATAAGCTTTTTTATCATACGTCCCTCGGACGTTTCAAAATCTATTCTTTTAATTCCGCTAAAAAATATCGGGTGATGCGAAATTATCATATCACAGCCGTTATTTATTGCTTCGTCTGCGGTGTATTCGTTCACATCGAGCGTAAGCAGAACTTTTTTAACCTCTTTTTCACCGCTGCCGCACAATATCCCCACGTTATCCCACGAAAACGCAAGACTTTTCGGGGCGTATTTTTCTATAATTTCCGCTGTTTCCTTTGCTTTCATAATTTTATCCTCTTTAAATCCTCATACCATTTTTTATAAATTTCCAGCTTTTCAAAATCGGTATCTTTTGAATTATGTAAACCTTTTATTACCTTTGTAAATTCACGCTCTTTTTTTCTGTATAAAGCCTCAAAATTGGCATTTTCCTTAAGATACGGCGGTAAATGGTAATATATATCCTCCGAAAACGGCTCGCCCTTTCCCTCTTTTGCGGCAATAAGATTGTAAACCTTAAAGCCCTCGACAGAAATATCCTCTTTTAATATTTCAAAACCGTTGTTTAAAAGATATTTTCTAAGCTCATACTGCCCGTTCATAGGCTGTAAAATAAGCGTTGCACCGCTTATTTTATCTCTGCCGTCCGCAATAATACTGCTTATGAGCAATCCGCCCATACCGGCAATTATGATTGTGTCTGCCTCGCCTTTTTCAAGCACTTCAAGTCCCGAAC
>CAKSPN010000068.1 GCA_934481375.1 uncultured Clostridia bacterium | reverse complement strand
GTACAAAGCCTATTGTGCGTGCGTGCAGAAGCTGTCCGTTAAGATTAAACCGCTCCTTTTTTACGCCGTACACTTTATCCCCCACTATGCTGTGACCCAATGACGCCATATGCACACGTATCTGATGCGTGCGCCCCGTTTCGAGAACGCACTCGATAAGCGTGTATCCGCCGAACCTCTCAAGCACGCTGTAATGCGTCACCGCCTCACGTCCGCCCAAGACAACCGCCATTTTTTTGCGGTCGGACGGACTTCTGCCTATGGGTTTGTTTACCGTTCCGAAATCCTCTTTTATGTTCCCGTTCACAAGCGCATTGTATTTCCGTAACGCTTTTCTTTCTTTCAGCTGTTCGGAAAGCTTTAAATGCGCCTCGTTGTTTTTTGCCGCAACCAAAAGTCCCGAGGTGTCTTTATCTATTCTATGCACAATTCCCGGCCTGATTACACCGTTTATTGCCGACAGCGACTTTCCGCAATGATACAAAAGCGCATTGACAAGCGTTCCGCTTTCGTTGCCTGCGGCAGGGTGTACAACCATTCCCTGCGGCTTGTTGATAACTATAACGTCGTCGTCCTCATACACTATATCGAGCGGTATGTTTTCGGGAACGAGCGAAAGCTCCTCAGGCTCGGGAATGTCTGCCGATATTTCCTCGCCGCCCTTTATTTTATAATTCTTACCCAACACCTTGCCGTTTGCCGTCACAAGTCCGTTGGTGCAAAGCTTTGCGGCATAGCTTCTGGATATTTCCTCCGCCGAGTCGGAAATAAATTTATCTATTCTTTCGCCGATGTTTTCCGCATCGGCATACAATACGAGCCTACCCATTCTTTTTATCGAAAAACACTTCGTAAACGACTATCAGCACCGCACCTACGGTAATTGCAATATCCGCAATGTTGAACACGGGGAAATTCATAAACGAAACGCTTATAAAATCCACCACATACCCGTGTGCTATTCTGTCAATCGCATTGCCGAGCGCTCCCGAAAAAACCAGTGCGAGCGAGGTGCACAAAAGCGGATTTTTCGGACGCTTTACAATAAAATACACAATAATGCATATGCAGAACACCGCCGAAACAACGCTTAAAACCGACACCTTTCCGCTCAAAATCGAAAATGCGGCGCCCGTATTTTTTACGAATACAAAGTCTGCAATGCGCGGTATGGTGTAAAATGTATCGCCCAATGCCACGTTTCCCTGTATCCAGAATTTTATCAGCTGATCCGCCGCAGTTATTACGATTGCAATCAATGCATAAACAGCAAGCATTTATCTTTCTCCTTTCAAATAATCAACCGCCGCATAAACCTCACTGCGGCTTATATCCTTAACCGAAACCACTTTTCCTTTCGATACGGGAAGTATGAATTTAAGCGTTCCGTCAAGCTTTTTCTTGTCCTTCTGCATAAGCTCCCATATCGTTTCGCCGCTCGGCAGACCGAACGGCTTAAAGCCGTATTTTCTCATTATTTCCTCTGTTTCAAGGAGCAAATCCTCATTTATCATTCCTCGCTTTAATGCGATATACTCCGCTCCTATCATACCCATTCCCACACATTCGCCGTGCGTTTTCGAGAAATTACTGCCTGCCTCGACAGCGTGTCCGATTGTGTGTCCGAAATTCAGTATCGCACGCAGTCCCGTCTCACGCTCATCATTCATAACAACGTCCGCTTTTATTCTGCAATTTATCTTTGTCATATAAATAAGCGTGTCGGTATCGAGTTTTTTCACCTTTTCGCAATTTTGCATAAGGTAATCGAAAAATTCGGCGTCACGGATAATCCCATGCTTTATCACCTCGCCCATGCCCGAAACAAACTGCTCCTCGGGGAGCGTTTTAAGCGTTGCGACATTTATGTACACAAGCTTAGGCTGATGGAATGCGCCCAGGAGATTTTTTCCGTCCTCAAAATCTATTCCCGTTTTTCCGCCCACGGAGCTGTCCGACTGCGAAAGGAGCGTTGTCGGGACTTGCACAAAGCGTATTCCACGCATATAAATCGCCGCCGCAAAGCCTGCCATATCGCCGACAACCCCGCCGCCGAGGGCGATTATCATACTGTTTCGGTCAAGCTTATGCTCAACGCACGCACGGCAAATACCGAGTATAGACTCCATATTCTTGTTCTTTTCGCCCGCTTCAAACGCATAAACCGCAGTGTCAAAACCGCCGTCCGAAAGCACGCTTTTAACCTCGTCCGCATACAGCTTAAGCACGTTTGTATCGGTAACTATAAGCAGTTTTTTCGGTGCGCCGATTTCTTTCAAAGCGTCCGAAAGTCCCGAAAAGCTGTCGGTAAATTCTATATTGTACGAGTTTTCTCCCAAATCAACATACAGTCTGTCAGCCATATAAAAAGCTCCTTTCAGATTATTCGAGCGGCAGAGACGCCACCGCATTAAGCGTCATATCCGCAAAGTTTTTATCCAAATATCCGTAATATCCGGCACAGGCTATCATAGCTGCATTGTCCGTACACAGAACGGGCGGCGGATATATTACGTCTATGCCGTGCTCGCCTGCACGGGAGGTCATTTTCTCACGCAGCGCCGAGTTTGACGCGACTCCGCCTGCAAGCGCAATTATTTTGCTGTTTTTCCGCATTGCCGCCTCTATCGTGTGTTCGCACAGCACGTCCGTCACTGCCGCCTGAAAGCTTGCGGCAATATCCGCTTTGTTGTATTCCTCACCGTTTTGGTCAAGCATATGCAGATAATTTATAACAGCCGTTTTTACTCCGCTGAAAGAAAAATCAAGCGAATTTTTATCCATTTTCACTCTCGGGAAATGCACCGCATCGGGATTTCCCTCCTTTGCAAGCTTATCTATAAGCGGACCGCCGGGGTAACCGAGTCCGAGAACTCTCGCTATCTTGTCAAAAGCCTCGCCTGCCGCATCGTCACGTGTTCTGCCCATAACCTCAAAATGAGTGTAGTCCTTTACCTCAACGATATGGCTGTGTCCGCCCGATGCGACAAGGCACACGAACGGCGGTTCAAGTTCGGGGTGCGCCGCAAAGTTTGCGCTTATATGCCCCTTTATATGATGCACAGGCACAAGTGGCTTTTTGAGTGCATACGCAAGCGCCTTTGCGGTTGATACACCCACAAGCAGTGCGCCTATCAGCCCCGGACCGTAGGTGACGGCTATTGCGTCAATATCATCAAAGGTCATACCTGCCTCCTCCAGTGCGCTGTCAATAACCGTATCGATTGTTTCTATATGCCGTCTTGACGCCACCTCGGGCACAACTCCGCCGAATTTCTTGTGCAGAGCTATCTGTGTATTTATAACGTTTGAAAGAATTTCACGCCCGTTTTTGACGACAGCCGCCGCCGTTTCATCGCACGAGCTTTCTATTCCGAGTATATATATATCTTTCATTACTGCTCCTTTAAGGGACGTGACATAATAATTGCGTCCTCATTGTTATCTCTGTAGTATCTTTTGCGCAGACCTATCGGCGAAAAGCCGTACTTTTCATACAAACTGCGTGCGGCTTTATTGGATCTCCGTACCTCAAGAGTAAGTTCGTAAAGCCCCGTTTTTTCGGCTCGTGAAACCGCGGCGCTTATAAGCATACCGCCGACACCCCGGCGCCTGTATTTTTCGCACACGGCAACGTTTGTTATGTCTCCTGTGTTCCAGAAGCCTATATAGCCCGCACATTCGCCGTCAATGCGTGCGGCAAAATATGTCGCAATATCATTTTTGTATTCGTCGCAGAACGATTTCTCCGACCATGGTATGGCAAAACATTCCTTGTCAATGCGTGCAAACTCCTTTGCGTCGTCCGCTTTCATTTCGTCTATCGTTATCATTGCTCTTTAATCGGCAGTTTTTCCGCAATATCGACTACTGCGTCATATATTTCCTGCGCCGTTTCTTTGTATTCCTCGAGGTCGCCGCCGAACGGATCGGATATATCGCCGCTGCCGCCGCCGTATTCCTTTAATGTGTATACCTTATCGCCCGCCGTCGGTACGATTATCCTTTTCTGACCCTCGGTCATTGTAAGAACGAGATCAGATTTTTTCAAAAGCTCCTCTGTTACCGGCTGTGTGCGGTGCTCCGATATGTCTATACCCATATCCGCCATCGCTTTTACGGCGTTTTCGCTCGCCGGCTGTCCCGGCTCGGCAAAAATGCCGGCGCTTTCGATGAGTACGTCAAGGTCGTTTTCCACCGCAACCTTGTCCATAATGTAAGCCGCCATAGGGCTTCGGCACGTGTTTCCCGTGCAGACAAATAATATGTTCATAAAAATATCTCCTTTGTTTTTGTCGGGTTAATGTTAATAGTAACACCCGTGATTTGCATTTTCGGTTTTTTTCGGGTCGATGTGGACATCGACCCCTACGGATTTGCGCATATTTTATGCATTTTCGCTTTTTTCGGCAGGAGCAAGCCCCTGCCCTACAGGCGACCGGCGCGTATTTGTTGTTGCACGTGTCGGCGCCCGTGGTTTGCATTTTCGGTTTTTTGCGGGTCGATGAGGGCATCGACCCCTACGGGTTAGCGCATTTTTTATTCATTTTTGCTTTTTTCGGCAGGAGCAAGCACCTGCCCTTCAAATTGCATTTTCGGTTTTTAATGGCGTCAGCGCATATTTTATGCGATTTGCGTATTAGTGTGTTGTAGGGGACGATGCCCTTCATCGTCCCGAATTTTGCATTAACGTACGGTATGGGCGAATTTATTTAACCTCGGTTGCAAGAAATTTGTTCAGACTGTGCGCTTTGAGCGAACGACGTGTACGCGGTACACGAGCGAGCGAAAACGTGCGGTATGGGCAAATTTATTCAACCGACATGTATTACGCGCTGGGCGGCGGCTTTGTACAGCCTGTTCTTTACGGCGAGTCCGTAGCCGTCTTGCTCGCAAAACTCCGCAAATACCACCTGCACCTTTAATTCGTCAAATTTTCTTAACGCCGCAAACAGGTTTTGGGCGTATTCTTTGTTTGTTTCGCCGGCGCTTATCATAACGGCATTGTCATAGTCACTGCCGTACATTGTAAGCACGCCGTTTATTGTGTCGGTATGTTCATTCAAAAGCTGTTTTATTTTTTCACGAACGGCGTCTTTTTCGCCCTCCACCACGGTCACCTCCGCATCGGGGGCGTAATGTTTGTATTTCATACCGGGGCATTTTGGCTGTTCGTCCGCACCCACCGATTTTAAAATATGCTCGTCCGCCTTTATGTCTGGGGTTACAGCCTTCAGCATATCGAGCGTAATTCCGCCCGGGCGCAAAAGCACGGGCGTATCGACCGATGCGTCCACGATAGTGGACTCAACACCTACCGAGCATTTTCCGCCGTCAATTATGCAGTCTATCCTGCCTTTCATATCGTTTATAACGTGCTTTGCCTCCGTTGGACTCGGCTTTCCCGATAAATTCGCACTCGGTGCGGCAATCGGCACGCCTGCTTCACGTATAATTGCCTGTGCTGTTTTATTTTCCGGAAAGCGTATTGCCGCCGTTTGAAGTCCTGCCGTGACCGTATCGGGTATGCACGGCTTTTTCTTCAGAATTATCGTGAACGGACCGGGCATAAATGCGTCTATAAGCTTTTTTGCCTTTTCGCTTATATCCTGCGCAATCTCCGAAATCTGCGATTTTTCGCAAATATGGACTATAAGCGGATTGTCGGAGGGTCTGCCCTTTGCGGCATATATTTTCTTTGCCGCATCGGCGGCAAGCGCCGACGCACCGAGACCGTAAACCGTTTCTGTAGGAAATGCGGCAAGTCCGCCGTTTCGTATTATTTCCCCTGCCGTTTTGAGTTCCCGCTCATTTATTCCGGAGGTAAAATCGAAAATTTCCGTGTTCATATATCCATATACTCCTCAAGCATCGTGTGCTTTATATTCCAAAGCTTCTGTGACAAATCCACATAGTATTTATGCGGATTTTCAAAACGCTTTACCTCGTCCCAAAGCTTGTCCGTTTCCTCTTTGCAATATTTTTTTATATCTTCTATGTCGGGCGTTTGGTATATACATTCGCCGTCCTCAAATATTTTTGTCAAAAGCGGACGTGCATAAAATCCGCTGACCTTTTTATGCTTCCATGTATGCTCGGGGTCAAACAGAATATACGGCTCGTTTTCATCAATTGTTTCCTCATGCAATGTCACAACGTCCGCCATAGCCTGTCCGTTCTCCTTTGAGTACAGGCGGTACACCTGCTTAAAGCACGGTGTGGTTATCTTTGCGACATTTTCACTGATTTTTATTCTCGGCTCTGTTTCGCCATTTTCGTTTTCCACCGCAACCAGCTTATACACACCGCCGAAAACAGGCTCCGACCTTGAGGCGATAAGCCTCTCGCCGACGCCGAACGAATTTATCTGCGCACCCTGGAGGAGCATATCACGGATAATATATTCGTCAAGAGAATTGGACGCAACTATTCCGCAATCGGGATAGCCTGCATCATCAAGCATTTTTCTGCATTTTTTTGAAAGATACGTTATATCTCCCGAATCTATTCTTACGCCCGCCGGGCGTTTTCCCATAGGTTTTAAAACCTCGTCAAACACCTTGATTGCGTTCGGGATACCCGATTTCAACACATTGTACGTATCAACAAGAAGCGTACAGCCGTCGGGATAGGTTTCGGCATACGCCTTGAAAGCCTCGTATTCGCTGTCAAAAAGCTGTACCCATGAATGTGCCATAGTACCGAGCGCCGGTACGCCGTACAGCTTGTCGGTCAGCGTACACGCCGTACCGCAGCAGCCGGCTATATATGCCGCACGTGCGCCCAATATTGCCGCATCGCAGCCCTGCGCACGACGTGAGCCGAACTCCATTACCGCTCTGCCGTCAGCCGCACGTACAATCCTGTTTGCCTTTGTGGCGATAAGGCTCTGGTGATTTATTGTGAGAAGTATCATTGTTTCAACAAACTGCGCCTGAACCGCCGGACCTTTTACCGTCACTATCGGCTCGCCCGGAAAAATGGGCGTGCCTTCGGGAACTGCCCATACATCACATTCAAACTTGAAATCGGCAAGATAAGCAAGATACTCCTCATCAAACATATTCTTGCTTCTTAAATAATCTATATCCTCTTTTGTGAATTTCAGATTCTTCAGATATTCTATCATCTGCTCAACGCCTGCCATAATGGCAAAACCGCCGTTGTCGGGGATTTTTCTGAAAAACATATCGAAATATACAGTTTTTTCACCCAGACCTTTTTCGAAAAATCCGTTTGACATGGTTATTTCATAAAAATCCGTAAGCATTGTGTGGTTCATTTGTGTAACCGTTCCTTTCTGTAAATAATACGGTATAATGTGTGTGTTATTGCGGGTCGATGTGGGCATTTTATTCGTCCCTGACCGCAAGAAAATTGTTCAGACCGTGCGCTTTGAACGAGCGACGTGTACGGCGGTACACGAGCGAGCGAAAACGTGCGGTATTGGCAATTTTATTCGGTCAGGCGGCACTTAAGGACTGCTCTTACCCCTTTTTTATTCTTTACATTCGTGTGAAGAATAAATCCGTTGCTTTTCATATAGCGCTCCATATAGCTGTTGCTGCCGTAGGGGCAGAGTACCCAGTATGAACCGTTGATGTCGGTTTCGCCAAGCATACCGGGAGTGGGAATAAACACTTTATCCTCAACATAACAGCGGTACGCCGTTTCCGATAAATCGTTGACCGTCTTTTTTGTAAAATTCCAATAATGCGCATGGTCGCCCGACACGGCAAGGTTTCTGTCGTCATACGACAAAAGTACCTCGTTTACGACAGGCTCTATTTTATTCTTTTCGGCGTCGGTAAATTCCTTAAGAAATTCACCGTTAAGCCATGCTCTCAAATCCGATTTTTCCCAGTTGTTGCTGTTATCGTCAAAGCTCATTTCATTTATGCATTTCTTTGTGATAAGGATAACGCTGTTATCGTTCTCCTGCGACAGCACCTCCCACTTTATCGGGTTTCCGTTATATGTTCCGAATGACACCACCTGTTTCGGGGGCGACACGTAAAACACCATAACAACCGCCGCCACAGCTGCGGAACAGGCGATTATCCTGCCCCTTGACATATTGAACATTCCTATAAGCAGTACGGCAAAGAGAATATCGTTACAGGTTGTAAACAGGCACATATGCTTTGCCAGATCCGCCTCACCGTTTCCGATTATCGGCAGAACCATATTTATCCAAAGTCCCAGTATAAGCACATTTGCGCCGCACAGCATATACAGCCTGTTCGGTATTTCCAGCTTGCGCCTGCGGATAAGGAATATATCCACAAGTATAATATACACACTCAGTGCGGCAAATATAATATATATCACAATCGGACTGTAGAGGAATTTCATAGCAATACGGATATTGCTCCATGCGCTCCAGCGTTCCGTTGTTC
>CAKSPN010000067.1 GCA_934481375.1 uncultured Clostridia bacterium | reverse complement strand
CTTTTTCGGCTGTGCGCCCATGGCAAATATCACAGTCTTTGCGATGTATTCATTTTTTCTCGTTTTTACGGTTTTTAGCTTTCCGTCAATTATTTCCTTTACGTTTTCACGAACAATCCCGACGCCGAATTTTTCGGCATGCTCACGCATAAGCGCCGCAATATCGCCGCCGCTCGGATTTTGCGGTAAGCCGGGATAATTGTCTATCTCGTATGTTTTATTCATCTGTCCGCCGCAGGCAAGCTTTTCGATTATAAGCGTTTTCATACCGCCGCGGCAGGCATATATTGCGGCGCTCATTCCTGCGGCGCCCCCGCCGATTATAATAATATCATATTCCATAGTGACCTCCGATAAATTTTGTTTTACGGCAATGTGCATTTCACCCGTACAGACACTCCCGTTTGCGTTGTTTTTTCGGGACGATGTGAGCATCGTCCCCTACCCGATTACGTTTGCAATTACCGCAATCGCCGTAGGGCAGGGGCTTGCTCCTGCCGATAATATAAACCGCACAAATGCTTTCATATACGTTATTTTTTTTGGGACGATGTGGGCATCGTTCCCTACCCGAATTGCGACGGCAGACTGTGAAAAAGGTGCGAGATGCGGCGTTTATTCCCCTTTTCGACAGCGCCGAAATACGGAAAAGAAACGAGCAGATTGTGCTTTTGAATTGCGACGGCGTACAGAGGTACTCCGAGCAATGAAAAGTGCGGGGTGCGCCGTTTATTCTCCTTTCGATAACGCCGAAATACGGAAAAGAAACGAGCAGATTGTTCTTTTGAATTGCGACGGTGTACAGGGGTACTCCGAGCAATGAAAAAGTGCGAGATGCGAAGTTTATTTTTCGTATTTCTCGATTAAGCAGCGGGGACGGCGCTTAACCTCTTTGTATATTTTACCGATGTATTCACCGATTAAACCCACGGAGAGCAGGTTCGCACCGCCGAGGAACCAGATGGAAATCATAAGCGACGCCCAGCCTGAGTCGGTGTTGCCGATAAATTTTTCTATCAGTGTATATATTGCCATTATGACGGAAAATATGCATACCACACCGCCCAGAACGGAAATAATACGAATGGGACTAACGCTGAATGAGGTTATTCCGTCAAATGCAAACGACAGCATTTTTTTTAGCGGATACTTTGATTTGCCTGCAAAGCGTTCGGCACGGTCGTAGTATCTGCTTTTTGATTTGCAGCCGACAAGCGGAACGAGTCCCCGCAAAAATAGATTTCTTTCGGGGAACTGTTCGAGCATATCGAGCGCACGGCGGCTCATAAGCCTGTAATCGGCATGGTTAAACACCATTTTTACGCCCATTGCACTCATCAGCTTATAGAACATAACGGCTGTGGTACGCTTAAAGAATGTGTCCGTGTCACGCTTTCGGCGCACGCCGTATACGACATCGTAGCCGTCTATAAAATCCTCGACCATCTGCGATATTACATTAATATCGTCCTGCAAATCCGCATCTACCGATATAACGCAGTCATACTCGCCCTTTACCGTCATAAGTCCGCCGAAAAGTGCGTTCTGATGTCCCGCATTTGCCGCAAGCTTTATGCCCGAAAAGATTGTTTTTTGGTTTACATACCCCTCTATCAGCTCCCATGTGGCGTCCTTTGAGCCGTCGTCCACAAAACACACACGGCTTTTTTCGCTTATAAGTCCGTCACTGCGCATTTTTGAAAAAAGCTCCGACATACGCTTTGATGTTTCGGGAAGCACCTCCTCCTCATTGTAACAGGGTATGAGTACGCACAAATCAACTTTATCCACGTTAATTACTCCTTTAAATGATGAATTGATTACTGATAGTATACACCTTTTTACAGTATTATGCAAGTTTAAAGTTTTCGCTTGATTTTATTGCCGTCATATGCTATACTAAAATAGCATAAAATATACTTAAGGTCGGAGCAGAGGAGCATTATGTCTAAAATACAAAAAATGGAAGATAGTCAAAGCTATGAAATCCTTGATTTGTGGCTTCGGTGTACAGCCGACGCAAATCCGTTTTTTGAGCCGGATTTCTGGCAGAATAATTACGAGGAAATTAAAGAAAAATATCTTACCGGATGTCAGAACTATGTTTATATGGAGGGAAGTATTGTTCTCGCATTCATATGCGTAACGGATAATAATTTCATAAACGGTCTGTTTGTCGAGCCGGATCACCGCGGCAAAGGCATAGGCCGCAAGCTTTTACAATATGTAAAGAGCCACTATGACGAGCTGCATCTCAACATTTACGCAAAAAGCCGAAAAATGCTTAAATTTGTTTCAAGCGAAGGCTTTTTGATAAACGGCGCTCTGTATCAGGAGGAAAGCGGTCAGGTGAAATACACGCTTACTTACAAAAAGAAATAACGGAAGGAATGGTATAAAATATGAAAAACAAACCGTATCCTCTGTATCGGGTAAATCACATCGATACACTGCAGGACTTGCTCATTCTGTGCAAGACCCGTCATACGGAGAAAAAGGCATTCTGGTATGCCGACAAAAAAGGAAACACAACGGAAATATCCTATGCGGAGTTTGTGCATGACACCGAAAAGGTGATAAGCTTTATTCAGACACAGGGCATTACAAAGAGCGGCATAGGAATATACGGCGAAAACAGCTACGAATGGATAGTGGCATATTTTGCCGCCGCATGCAGCGGAAATATTGCCGTGCCGGTAGACAAGGATTTGCCGGTCAGCGAAGCACGTGAAATACTGGAGCGTGCCGACTGCAAGCTTTTGTTTTTTGCAAACAATTACAGCGATGAGGTTTCGGAAATGCAGCTTGAAAAAGCAAAAGCCGTAAATATGAACACATTCAAAAATATGGAATACACCGAGCCTAAGCCGGTTAAAATACACCCCGATGATCTTGCGGCGATAGTATTTACATCAGGTACGACAGGCAAAAGCAAGGGCGTTATGCTGACGCACAAAAACCTTTCCGCAGACGCGGAAAACAGTGAAAAGATACTCGATGTTCCCGAGGGAACAATCCTTCTTTTGCCACTCCATCACACCTTCGGAATGATGGCAGGCGTTTTGTGTCAGCTTTTGCTGGGCTTCCCGGTATTTATAAATCAGAGTCTGCGCTATTTAAAGCGTGACATTGAAATTGCAAAACCGAGACATTTGGCGGTTGTTCCTCTTATAATCGAGTCGCTTTACAAAAGCATCTGGGACAATGCAAAAAAAGCGGGCAAGGAAAAGCTTTTAAAGCGTATGGTTGCGGTAAGCAACGGACTTTTGAAAATCGGAATAGATATGCGGCGCGTATTCTTCAAATCGGTGCTTGACGGTCTGGGCGGAAACCTTGAAATACTTATTTCGGGCGGCGCTCCGATAAGCAGTGATTTGATTAACGGCATAAATTCATTCGGTATAAAGCCGATAAACGGCTACGGAATAACCGAATGTTCGCCGATTGTTTCCGCAACACGAAACAAGCACAATAATTTCCCGAGCGCAGGAAGCGTTATCCCCTGCTGTGAGGTTGAAATAATAAACAAAGACAGCGACGGCATAGGCGAAATATGCGTAAAAGGCGACACCGTTTCGCCCGGATATTACGACAGTCCCGAGGAAACCGCAAAATCATTTAAGGACGGCAAATTCATAACAGGCGATTTGGGATACGTTGACGAAAGCGGATTTCTTTACATCTGCGGCAGAAAGAAAAATCTTATAATCCTTTCCAACGGCAAAAACATAAGTCCCGAGGAGCTGGAATGTCTTATTTCGGAAATCGAAAACGTAAACGAGGTTATCGTGTACGCCGAAAATGAACTTATTACAGCGGAAATTTACACAGAGGACACAAGCGGTATAGAAGAAGGCATAGACGCTCTTAATAAGACTTTGCCTATTTACAAGCAAATTCAGAAGATAAAATTCCGCGACAGCGAATTTGAAAAAACAACAACAAAGAAGATAAGGAGATAAATTAAATGTTTGAAAGGGTAAAAGGACTTCTGGCGGAGGTTGCCGGAACAGATGAGAGTATAATAACTCCCGACGCAAAGCTTATTGCGGATTTGGGGCTTAATTCGTTCGATATGATAAATCTTATAGTGGCGTTTGAGGACGAATTTGACATAGAAGTACCCGACAAGGATATTCACAAGCTTACCACGGTTGAGGATATTGTGGAATATGTGGAAGCACACGGTGCTGCAGAATAAATCCGACAACATATCACGGCTTATTTAAGGGCAGAATATAATATATAAGGGGAGCCTGTCGACAAAATATTGCCGACAGGCGAAAAAAGTGATATATCACTTTTTTCAAAACTCCAGTCTGAAGGGAAGAGATTTTCTCTCCCCTTTATATATTTTCAGAAAGGAATATTCTGCCATGAAAAAAAGACCCGTAATCAAAAACAATATTTTAGACGATGAAATCGACGCCGTATGCGCCACCGAAACAACGGGACTTATCCCGTTTTCGCCGGAGGACGAATACGAGCTTGATTCCTACAAGGAAATAGTTAATTTTTCCGCAGACAAAATAAACATATACAAAGAACCCGACAAACGCTGAAATTCAGCGTTTGCCGGGTTCTTTGCGTATTATCTCTTTGAAAAGTACTGATACACGTTACAGCGTATCATTCCGTTGTAAAGCTTACGCTTTTTATCTGCTTTTCTGCCGAAAAGCTCCTCAAAGCGTTCGTGCGAAGTGAGAATATAATACGACCAGTTATCGAGCCGTTTAAAGCTTTTGCCTATTTTTTCGTAAAGCTCCTCACATTCCTTTTTATCGCTCAGTCTTTCGCCGTAGGGCGGATTGCAGATTATTGTTCCGTTCGGCTTATCCGAAAAGAAATCACAGGCGTTTGCAGTGCCTGTTTGTATATACTCCCCCACACCCGCCTTTTTGGCATTTTCCGCCGCAAGAAGTGCGGTGTTTTTGTCTATATCATATGCATATATTTCAAGCGGTACGTTATGCTCAAGCGACCTTGCCTCCTCACGTGCTCTTTCCCACAGCTTTTTATCCGACTGCGCAAAATCCTCCGCCGCAAAACTGCGGTTTAATCCCGGCGCAATGTTGCGCTTAAACAGCGCCGCCTCAATCGGTATCGTTCCCGAGCCGCAGAACGGGTCGCACAGCGGATACTCAAACTTCCAGTAGCTCATCATAACCATTGCCGCCGCCATTGTTTCTCTGAGCGGTGCAAGGTTCGATTTCTGCCTGTAGCCGCGTTTGTGCAGTCCCTCGCCCGATGTGTCTATCATAAGAGTTACACGGTTTTTCATAATTGAAAACTGTATCTGATATGTACTGCCGTCCTCCGGCAGCCACTCCGTTCCGTATTTTTCAGCCAATTTTTTTGCCGCCGCCTTTTTAATTATCGCCTGACAGTCACGCTCGCTCGCAAGCTGTGATTTAAGGCAATACCCTTTTACGGGGAAAGCGCCGTCTTTTACTATAAATCTGCCCCAGTCGAGTGCATACGTTTTGTCGAACAGTTCCTCAAAGGACATTGCTGTAAATTCGCCGACCTTTATAAGCACCCTTTCCCCTGTGCGTATCCACAAATTTGCCCTGCATACGGCGTCATATCCGCCCTTAAACGTGACACGTCCGTCCTCCACGGACGTTGTTTCATATCCAAGCCTGCGCACCTCACGTGCAGTAAATGCCTCCATTCCCAAAAGCACGGGAATAACTATTTCAAATTCTTCCATAACTATCTTCTTTTCTTCCTCACAAATTTCTTTCTTCCGCTGTTTTGGCGCCGTATTTTTGACACGGTGCGCCTTCTTTTATCAAAGGTGCGGCTGTCCATATCACATTCAAGCACAAAATCTATCTTCCCCGCCTGTATATCCGCCGCCGCAACGGCAACACGCACCCCGTCGCCTATGCGGTACGTGCGCCCGGTGCGCTTTCCCGTAAGTGTGCCGGAAATTTCGTCATATTCGTAATAGTCGCCCTTTATGCTCTCAAGGCGTATCATTCCCTCTACGGAATTGTCAAGCTCGACAAACATACCGAAGTTCGCCGTTCCCGATACTATGCCGTCAAACACTCCGCCGATATAATCCGACATATACGCCGTTTTCATCATTTCCTCAACATCACGCTCTATATGCTCCGCCTTGACCTCACATTCGCTCGAATGTGTCGCCGTTTCGTACAGATTTCCGTACTCCGTTTTCTTTCCGCTTATAAAATCCTTTAATATTCGGTGTATCGCAAGATCGGGATAACGGCGTATGGGCGATGTGAAATGGCAGTAATATTTTGCCGCCAATCCGAAATGCCCGAGGTTTTCCGTTTTGTATTCGGCTTTCATAAGCGAATGAAGCATATTATGCGCCACCATTCGTTCCTCCGGGGTGTCCTTTACCGCATCAAGTATGCTTTGCAGCGATTTCGGGTGTATATCCCCGTCCTTGCCGCCTTTAAGCGTCAGTCCGAAATTCTTTATAAATCCGTTAAACGCCGTGATTTTATCATGTGACGGCTGTTCATGCACTCGGTATATGAACGGCAGTTCCGCCCAATACGCAAACTCGGCAACCGTTTCGTTTGCGCAAAGCATAAATTCCTCGATTATTCCGTTTGATATTCCCCGCTCCGCTTTCGTTATATCGATCGGTCTGCCGTTTTCATCAACTTTTATTGCGGTTTCGGGGAAATCAAACAGGATTGCCCCGCGCTTTTTTCTTTTTTCAAAAAGTATTTCCGCAAGCTTTTGCATATCGCAAAGCGTAGGAATGATATGCAAATACCGCCCGTTAAGCTCCGCATCTCCGCCCATGAGAAGCTTTGTCGCATTGGTATATGTCATACGCTCCTTTGAGCATATGACGGTCTTTTCTATTCTGTGGTTTACCACACCGCCGTTTCGGTCTATCTCCATTATTACCGACAGCGTAAGCCTGTCCTCATTCGGTTTAAGACTGCAGATACCGTTTGAGAGTGCCTCGGGGAGCATAGGTATAACCCTGTCCGCAAGGTATACGCTTGTTCCTCTCAAATATGCCTCACAATCAAGCGCAGTCCCCGGCTTTACGTAATGCGATACGTCCGCTATATGAACGCCTAAGATATAATTTCCATTTTCGGCTATTTCCAAAGATACGGCGTCATCAAAATCACGTGCGTCATCGCCGTCTATGGTAAATATCAGCTTGTCACGCAAATCGAGCCTGCCCTCAATGTCTTTTGGATTGAGTGTGCATTTTTCCGCTTCGTCCGTAACATCATCGCCGAACTCAAAGCTTATGCCGCTGCTTATCACAACGCCGTCGATCAAGCCTTTAAGGTCGTCCTCAGCACCCAGCACGGCAATAATGCGTCCGTAAATACTGCCGTCCGCCGCATATTCCGTTATTTCCGCCGCCGCACGCTCGCCGTCTTGTATTTCAGTATCGTCATCGAGATTTATGTGCGCATACAAACGGCGGTTATCGGGATACAGCACAAGAGAGCCTTTTTTTATGCGAACAATCCCCATTACAGTCTTGTTTGCACGGCTTAATATTTTTATGACATGTCCTGTCCTGTGCGCACCCTCGGTTTTTCCGTCCGCTTTTACAAGCACCTCGTCGCCGTCAAGCGCACCGCCGAGCATATCGCCCGGCACAAAAATGTCCTGTCCGTCCTCATCGGGGCATATCACAAACGCAAAATATCCTCTCGCATTGCACCTCACAGTGCCTTTAAACGCCAAAGCGTCCTTTTCCGTTGCGAGATAGCGTCCTTTCTTTGTGACATACACGCTCCCCTCGGCGCACAGTTCGTCCATTACCGCCTTAAATTCTCCCTCCGCCTCCGACGGCACGTCAAGCACGGCTTTAAGCTCATCGAACTTAAGCGGTATATATTCATTTGATTGTAAATATGATAAAATTCGTTCTTTTCTTTCCATTTTAATCTCCGAATACAGTTTGGCTGTTTTTATAAAAAATTATTTTGCCATCTTCTATTTTACATTATTTTCTTTAATCGGTCAAGTGCTTAAAACTTTTGTTATATTACAGTAATCAAAAAGGACTTGACTTAAAGCGTTTTGAGAGGTATAATATCGTTATGCTATTATACTGGGTTATTTGCGGATAACCCTTAAAATCAGAAAGGAATGGTTACTCAAATGAAGAAAAAAAGCATTGTTACGCTTTGTTTCTCGGTTGTAATCGCTCTTTTAATCAACTATATTGCATTCTTCGGTTTCAATATAGCAGGTTTTTCATGGAGCGGCACACTGGGAGATAAAGGTATCAAACGAGGCATAGACCTCGCAGGCGGTTCGGTTATCACCTTCCAGGCTGAAACCGACCAGACTCCCACGGACGATCAGATGTCGGTTGTTGAATCTATTCTTCAGACACGTCTGAACAACGCAGGATATACGGAATCACGTATATCAAGAGGCGACAGCGGTACTGTTACCGTTGAAATTCCGTCGGTATACGAAACCGACGAAGCCGCAGCAC
>CAKSPN010000066.1 GCA_934481375.1 uncultured Clostridia bacterium | reverse complement strand
ATGTTTACAGCTTATTTGTATTCTGCAGGCTGAGGTTTCCAGTTCGGATCTGCAAACTGATGTGTATCGTAATCGGGGTGGTTTGCTATATATGCCTCACGTCCTTTTTTCTGATTTGCCGTTGCCTGTGCAATTGCGTCATCAAGTGACATATTGCCTGACCATACATCTTCAAGGAATAATGTCTGCATGCTCTTGAGTCCTGCCATATCGCAGTTCGGACCCCAGTGTGTTTCCGTTACGTTCTTTGTAAGTTCCATGAACTCTGTCCAACCCTTTTTCGGATTGTCTATTGTTACGCCTTCCATAATGCTCGAGTCTGCCGGTGCGGCAACGCAACCCTTATACAAGCCTGCGAGGTACTCGTCCGAAAGGAAGAAGTCTACTACTTTTCTTAACTTCTCTGCCGGTACTTTTGATGCGGCATTTACAAACTGTGAACGTCCGTATCCGCCGTTCTGCTTATAGTCATGCTCTTCGTCTACGATAGGAAGCGGCGCAACGCCCCAATCGCATTTTGCCGGGAACTGGTCGTTCAATACGCCTACGTCAAAGTTAAATCCGTATTTCATACCGATGCCGCCCTCTGCGAACAATGCTCTTGCGGTATCGTTATCTATGCTGTCACCGCCCGGATATACACTGCCGTCATCTCTCATATCGAGAATAACCTGTGCATAATCTTTTACAAATGAATAATCATAATCATCTTCAGCAGGGTTATATGCTCCTCTGCCGCCGCTGTATACAGCTGCCGGTGTTGTTACGTCTGACGCATACCAACCACTCCACTTCTTCGGATAAATTATTCCGTACTGCTTCTTTGATGCGTCCGTAAGCTTCTTTGCGTCCTCACGCATTTCGGCAAGTGTTCTCGGCGGTTTTGCTTCGCCCTTTTCGTCAACTATGCCTGCTGCTTTGAACATATCTTTATTGTAAAGAAGTCCCTGTACATTTCCGACCGTTACAGGCACACAATAAAGCTTTCCTTTATACAAGTCTTGTGTGTTCTTTAATTTGCCGTCATATTTCTTCTTTAAATCGTCAATGTCACTGCCGTAAATATCATCATACGCCATTATGTAACCCTTATCGGCAAGCGATGTAATTGAGCCGCCCTCCCAAATGTCGGGAGCCGTTCCGCTCTGGAGCGCCAATTCCAGGTTCTGCGTAATGCTTTCGCCGCCCTGGAGCGTATATTCAATTTCAATACCGTCTTTCTTACCCTGGTTCTGATTGTAGTTGTCAATCAGTTCCCGTACTACTGCCTCTGCGTGCGAGTTGCCGCTCCAGTATGTAACCTTGGTTACATCTCCGCTTGCCTCCTGCTTTTCACCGCAACCGGCTAACATTCCCATTCCCATTGCCGCACACAGCGCAAGCGCCGTAAGTTTAATTGTTTTTTTCATTTTTCTTCCTCCTTAAAAAATTACTTATACAGTTATTTAATGCGGGCGCATTTTCGCATAAATGGCGTTTATTTAATTTCATTTTTTGTGTACTTTTATTTCGCACCCAATTTATGTATGTACACTTTGTATAGTCAATGAAATAATTATATATGCCTTTTATACTAAAATACCATACTTTCAGGTTTTTTTCAATGCGATTATATATCATTTTATGCGATTTTAAATCATCTTTTAAGATTTTTTCAAAAATTTGCCGTATTTTTTGTATTTTATTCCATTTGAACGGTCAAATGTTACCGCATATTGACTTTTTATTCCTTTTAAATTATAATAGTAGAAAACGGTCACCGACACCCGAAAACGTTTTTTGCACACCTCGGGTCGATGCCCTCATCGACCCGAAACCATTCCTGTGCGGTATGCATTTCGGCTCGTAGGGCAGGGGCTTGCTCCTGCCGAAAACACTTATCGCCCCGAATGAAAGGAGAAAAACAACCATGCAGCACAAAGAAGTGGATAAAAACTTTATACAAGTAAAAAACAACAAGAAATATACATACAAAGATTACAGAGAATTTCAAATTGAGGGTTTTCCGTGGTTTTCGGAAAACGATAACCTTTACCGACTGCCGAAACGCATTTTGCCGTCGCTTTCTGACTCACTGCAGGAGCTGGCGAAAAACTCAACCGGCGGAGCAATACGCTTTTGCACAAACTCGCCGAGCATTGCGATAAAGGCAACATATGAACTTTTGCGGTATTCAAGCGGTATGCCGCTTGCGGCGGACGCCGGTTTTGACATTTACGCAAAAAAGGACGGCGTATATGAAATGGTACAGAATGTCCGTCCCGAACCCGGTGAAAATGAGGTTGATATGACAGTAAACCTCGGCGGCGGTATGTCCGACTGCATAATTTATCTGCCCTTGTATTCGTGCGTTGACACGCTCTTAATCGGCTTTGAGGAAAACGCCGAAATCACATCACCGAGCGAGCGTACGCTCAAAAAGAATGTGCTTTTCTACGGCTCATCAATTACAAACGGCGGCTGTGCGTCACGTCCCGGTATGGCATACCCTGCAATCATCGGACGCAGAATGGATATGCCGACAATAAACCTCGGTTTTTCCGGCAATGCACGTGGCGAGACGGTAATTGCGGAGGAAACAGGAAAGCTTGACCTTTCCGCCGTTGTTATGGAATACGATTACAACAGCACGGTTGAGGAACTGCGTGAACGCCACGAGCCGTTCTTCAAAGCGATAAGGAAAAACAATCCGAACGTACCTATTCTCATTATGTCGAGAGTATTTTTCAGAAGTACCGTACTTGAAGGCGAAAACAAGGAACGCCGTGACATTGCATACGCCACATATGAAAACGCCGTTAAAAACGGCGACAAAAACGTGTATTTCCTGTGCGGACACGATATTATTCCGACTGAAAACAGAACTGACTACACTTCGGACTGTACCCACCCCAACGATCTCGGGTTCAGATATATGGCGGAAGCTATAGCCGAATTTCTGCAAAAGAAAATTTTCGGTTGATTATTTGTGCAAAAAGTGGTATAATAGTACAGCTACAAAGTATAAAGGAAGTGAAATAATGTTAGAGTACGATGAATACAGACTTGCACTCCAGAATATGGAGGAAAACATTACAGAACTGAGGGATTCACTTTGACATCGCCAATGCGGTGAAAGAGGCGGAAGAACTCGAAAAACAGGCTGCCGAACCGTCTTTCTGGGACGATATGGAAAACTCGCAGAAAGTGATAAAGCGGACGAAACAGCTTAAGGATAAAATTTCGGCATATGAGGAGCTGAAAAACTTACGTGAGGACACGCTTATGATGATTGAACTTGCTGAGGAGGAAAACGACGCAAGTATGGCGTCGGACGTGAAAGCGACGGTTGCACAGCTTGAAGAAAAAATCGAAAAGCTTACACTTGAAACGCTTTTAAGCGGTGCATACGACAATTCAAACGCCATTATGACTTTCCATGCCGGTGCGGGCGGCACAGAGGCGCAGGACTGGTGCGAAATGCTTATACGAATGTACCAGATGTGGGCGCAGAAGAACGGCTACCGCACGGAGGTGCTTGACTCACTCCCCGGCGACGAAGCGGGAATAAAGAGCTGTACAATCGAAATTGACGGTCCGAACGCATACGGTTATCTCAAATCGGAAAAGGGCGTACACAGACTTGTGCGCATATCACCGTTTAACTCGGCAGGCAAGCGAATGACGTCATTTGCGTCAATCGAGGTTATGCCCGAACTTGACGACAGCATTGAGATAGACATTCGCCCCGAGGATATTAAAATGGACGTGTTCCGTTCGAGCGGTGCGGGCGGTCAGCATATTAACAAGACATCATCGGCGGTACGTCTTACGCATATTCCGACAGGCGTTGTAACCTCCTGTCAGACTCAGCGTTCACAGTTCCAGAACCGTGACTATGCTATGAAAATGCTCAAAGCAAAGCTTATAGAGCTTGCCGAACAGCAGCAGAAAGAAAAGATTGCGGATATTCAGGGCGTACAGACGGAAAACGGCTGGGGAAACCAAATCCGCTCATACGTATTCCAACCGTACACAATGGTTAAGGATTTGCGTACAAGTTACGAAATGGGAAACATTCAGGCAGTTATGGACGGAGATTTGAACGGTTTCATTAATGCTTATCTTAAAGCGGCTAAATTGGGACAATTGAAGAAGTAATATGATAAAACGGCGGTGTTGTACCGCCGTTTTATTTTCGCCTGTCGTCAGAAATGATTTAAACTTGAGGTTAGCACCTCAAACTCCCCAAAATTAAAGAAGACAAACCGCAAACGGTTTGTCTTCAATTTATAATCTCTTTTTCGCCCACTGCTTTTTATTGCAGTTCGGGCATTTTAAGTATCTTGTAGTACCCATATGCATCGAGATTAACGCCTCTTTGTATGTGGGAACAAATTTATAATGGCATTTTTCGCACTCATAATCCCCTGCGCTTATTTCAAATTTCAAAGCAATGCAGCACGCCGCTATAAGCATTGCCGTGGCGGCGCATATCACCGCTCCCAATGCCGCACCGCTTTTCAGCGTGAATACCGCCAAAAAAACAATCCCTGCGTAAAATATCACATTCGTTACAAGAATTGTCCACATTGCTTTAATAAGCAGTTTGTTTTTTTCCATAAATAACCCTCCTTTTATATAACCTATGTTATATATCAACCATTATTCTATCACATAATAAAAACTTTGTCAACCAAAAACCGAGCCGTAAAAAAATTTTTACGGCTCGGTTTGAGTTGTTATTTAATTTTTCTTACCGGTATCCATATCTCCGAATGATAGTTCTCGTCCTGTGTGCCATTGGGGTATTTGCTCACGTCATCATACATTTCTATGCAATAGCCTGCCGCAAACTCGTAATCCTTAAGCGCAGGAAGCCATTCGGAAAAAATCTTTTTGTTTACGTCCTGCAATGCATTCGGCATAGGTCCGTCGCACGAAAATACCGCCCACGTAAACGCCGGTACGGTGCGCACCTCAAAGCCTTCGGGTACTTCTTTTTCAGAATTGTATGCGTCCGCAATCAGATATTCAAAATCATTTCCGCCCATTTTCTCGTCGATGTTCACTCCGAACATTCCGCATACATACTTGCCTTTTCCCGACTCATAATGCTCCTTCCAGAACTTCGGAATTTCCTCCTTGCAGGTTTCGTACGAAAACCTCCTAGGATTGCCCAGTACCTTAAAGCTTTCTTTTTTTACGATTTTGTAGTTCATAATATAACCGCCTTTCAATGAAATATTAATTTTCAGCGGTGCAAAGGTTTTTATCATCACATTTCCCTTTTGCACTTTTGAAGGCGATATTCCGTGAAATCTCGTAAACGCTTTTGTAAACGAGTCGGGCGAGTCGTAGCCGTACTTTAATGCCAAGTCGATAACCTTTGCCTTATCAGCCAAAAGCTCGCAGCCCGCAAGCGCCAGTCTGCGGTTTCGGATATATTCCGCAACCGTATAGCCGCAAAGCATCGAAAACCCCTTTTGAAAATAAAACGGCGACATATACACGCACTCCGCCGCATCTTCTGCGGAGATATTTTCCGTTATATGCTCCTCGATATATTCAATTGATTTTTCTATTGCCTCCAGCCAGTTCACGTCTATCACCCCTTCGCCTTGAAAATATTATATCATTGCCGTACGGTATTTTCCCGATATTATTTGCACACTTTTGTCCGTTCGTCTATATCGAGCATCTTATTGACCGCCTGCCGCATTTCCGTATGGGTGCGGTATGCGTCCAGAAGCCGCTTTTCTTCTCCGCTTATGTTATTGCTGATTTTAAGTCCCAAAAGCTCGTTTGCGTCTGCGTCAAGAGCACGCACAATTTTTGAGAACATAAAAAAATCAGGCTCTCTTTTGTCCTTTTCCCAATAGTTCAGGCGAGTTGGAGTTATGCCGAGCAATTCTGCAAATTTCTTTTGATTAAATCCCTTTTTTTCACGTGCTTCCACAAGCCTTTTTCCGAAACCGTCCATTTGAAATCACTCCTTAAATTTAATATTACACTATCAAAAAAGAAAAGTCAATAAGAAAAAATTATCAAAATGATAACCAATTTTACAAAAAGTATTGACAAATTATCATTATGATAATATAATACAAGTTAATCAGCAAATCGCTAATGCGAAGGTTTATACAGGGGGTTTATTTATGTTTAAAAACTTAGATGCGGAACAGGCGAAAATGGGACTGTCCGACAAACAGGTTGCCGAAATTATCGGGATTTCGCCTGCGGCTTACGCAAGCAAAAAGAAAACCGGGAAATTCTACATAAAGGAAATCTTCGAGCTGTGCAAGCTGTTTAAGCAAAGCTATGAGTACCTATTCTCAACGGATACTGTAACAAGGGGGACAAAAATATGACTCGTGAGGAACGTATAAAATTTAACGGACTGGTGGCGGCAATAGAAGCGCTGTCGGAAAGAATGGATAAAATCGAAACGCCGACAATTTACAACTGCATAGATGAAATACCGCCCCATGCGCAAAAAGGCGTGCAATACTGTATTGAACATGGGATAATAAACGCCGCCGAGAACGGACTCGGACTTGACGAAAAGGATTTGAAATACTGCTCTGTCATCATGCGAATAATGGAGAGTGTAAGATAATAATTTACAGAATAAGAGCATAAAACTGATGTTTTATGCTCTTATTTTAAAAAACCGCTTAACACATTCGGTAATTTGTGTTATAATATTGGTAATTTATAAGGAGGTGTATTTTATTTGACACTTAACAATGCAAGATATGAGGAAATAAAAGAAATCGTTGTTGATTTATTTGAAAGGCTTGATATACATTGTACGCCTATAAGCGGTTTTGAAATAAGCTGTGAAGCTGCAAAATAACGGGGTTGAAATTATACCTAATGTAAGATTTAATGATGAACGTACATACGAATTCTGCTTTGACGGAATTGAAAAATTTAAAACCGTTGCAGTAGGTACTCACGGTTGTATAAAAAGCAGGATTGATAGAGATTATTTCAAAAAAGGTCTTTCCGAACTGGTTAAAAGATTGTCACCTAAAACAATTCTTGTATATGGTGCAGCACCTGATGATATCTTTAAAAAATACCTGGATATGGGTATAAATATTATATCTTTTGAAAGTGAATTTTCAAAATCCAGAAAGCAGGTGACTGCTTAATGGGTGCGGGTGCAGGCGGTAATTTTGGAAATACAAAAGGCGGTCGTTATAATGCTCAAATTCATCAAGGTCGTCAAGACAAGCATATAAAAGGTACAAATAACTATAATCAACAGAGAGCAAATGGTAAAAACCCCAGCATTCTAACTTCAAACCCAAATAAACTTTTAAAGGATGCAGTTGGTAAAGGACAAAGTTATGGTAATAACAAGGTTGTTGTTGATTATGGGAAGAATATAGGTAAATTTTATGATATAAGAACAGGAAAATACTACGATACAACCCGTGCAACAATTCATTATGATAATAAGGGGAATGCACATATTGTTCCCGCCAAACCTAAATGGTTAAAATAAAATATGAAAGAGGTTATGATTATGGAAGATACATACAAGAATTTACTTTTTGTTATCGACGATTATTTTGAAAAAGATATGTTGATTATTGAATGGGAAAATGGTCTTAAAGTCAAATGCAAATCTTTCACAGGAATATGTGAGACCGATACAGAACCAGGTGATGAAGATTATATTGGCGAGTACAGTATAGGTGTAAATGAAGTTCAGATTTTATCACCTGGACATGATGACTCCGTTGAAATATATGATAATTCAATAGAAATTTCCTTAAAATGTATTCCTAAAAAAGTTTCATTAGAAGATGGCACAGTCTTATGGGAAAAAGACGACTAAGCAAAAAATGACATATATGAAAATGGAGAACAAACATATAATGTTTGGCTTACATGTGGAATCATATTTCATTTTGAAAAAAGAGAAATATCATTTGAAAAAGATAACGTACCATCATTGTGTACGGCAGTGCACCTGATTATATTTTTAAAGAATACCGGGATATGGGCATAAATATAAAGCCTTTTGAAAGTGAATTTTCAAAATCCGGAAAGCAGGTGACTGTTTAATGGGTGCGGGTGCAAGCGGTAATTTCGGAAGAACGAAGGGAAAAGGAATGATTGATAATGTATAGTATAAACTTTGACAGATATTTTAATTTAATAAATTGGAGCTGTGTTTATTGGGGCATACAAGAACAATTGATAGAGCCTGAAAATGCTGTTATATACGCCAATAAGGTAATTGAAAATAATCCTAACAGTGACACTCCGGAAATAATTGAGTTATTAATTGTTGATAAAGCAGATCGGAATAATGTTTTACCTTTGATTGAAAGAATGTTTTCCGGTAAGCAAAATTTAGATAAGAAAAAATCAAACGCTTTAAGAACTCTCAGGTTTATTCTTTTACTTGAAATCCAAAAAAATACAACTAATAATCAAGATTTGTTAGATAAAATAGAAGAAATTTATGTAGATTTTGATTATCCTTCAGATATGGAAGGTTTTATACCATATATGCCTGTTCAAGATGATGAATATGATGTTTCAAAGCACTCAGCTCAAGAAAATATACAACAT
>CAKSPN010000065.1 GCA_934481375.1 uncultured Clostridia bacterium | reverse complement strand
TTGACTAACTTTTTCTGCATTTGACTGCACTGACGAAAAACACAAAAGCAATAAAAATCCGCATAAACACTGTGTTTATGCGGATTTGAAGCTGGTCGGAGTGACAGGACTTGAACCTGCGGCATCACGCCCCCCAGACGTGTGCGCTACCAACTGCGCTACACCCCGATTTCTTTAACGCAAGGACTATTATACCACGATATTTCCAATTTGTCAATGGTTAAACGTTAATATTTCACAATTTTTAAATTAATTTTAGAGGGACGATAAAAGGCATCGTCCCCACACAGAATTTCGAAAATTTGCATTTTAAGCCATTGCCATACAGAATGTGTTTTTTTGCAAATTTTTTCTTGTGCAAAAGTGAGAAAGGTGCATATAACGGTTGTTTTCTGTGCAAATTTATGATATACTGTTCACAGCAGATTAAAGCAGTATTGCGCTGATGACATATCAAATCGAGTTTTTGGAGGAATATCAATGGAGAAAAAAAATATAATTCTTACAGGCGACCGCCCGACGGGACGGCTGCACCTCGGACATTATGTAGGTTCGCTCAAGAGGAGAGCGGAACTGCAAAATTCGGGGAAGTTTGACGAAATAAATATTCTTATTGCGGACGACCAGGCGTTGACCGACAATGCGGATAATCCCGGAAAAATCAGAGAAAACATTATAAATGTAGTGCTTGACTATCTTTCTGTCGGTATTGACCCGCAAAAATCAACTATATGCGTTCAGTCCGCATTGCCTGCGCTCCATGCGCTGACGTTCTATTACTTAAATCTGGTAACAACCGCAAGGCTGTCGAGAAATCCTACCGTAAAAGCCGAAATACAGATGCGTGGTTTTGCAGATGAGGGACTTCCCGCAGGATTTTTTACATATCCTGTGTCGCAGGCAGCCGACATTACCGCATTTAACGCAAACGTTGTGCCTGTAGGCGAGGATCAGCTTCCTATGCTTGAACAGGCAAGGGAAATTGTTGAAAAGTTCAACAGAATATACGGAGAAACACTGGTTCTTCCGCAAGCAATGATACCCGAAAACGAAACACAGCGCCGTCTGCCGGGTGTGGACGGCAAAGCCAAAATGAGCAAATCGCTCGGCAACTGTATTTATCTTTCCGATACATCGGCGGCAGTTAAAAAACAAATCAACGGAAAAATGTATACCGATCCGCTACATTTGCAGGTGAGCGACCCCGGACATACCGAGGGCAACGTTGTGTTCACATACCTTGACGCATTCTGCACAGATGAGCATTTCGCCGAATATCTGCCCGAGTACGCAAATCTTGACGAAATGAAAGAGCATTACCGCAGAGGCGGTTTGGGCGACGGCACATGCAAGAAATTCCTTTTGAATGTTCTTGAAGAGACGCTTAGCCCCATAAGAGCCGAGCGTGCAAAATGGGAAAACGACATAGAGTCCGTATACGACATTATATCGGAGGGCACGGCAAAGGCGGTCGAAACAACAAACGAAACTCTCGCACGTGTCCGCAGTGCAATGAAAATAGATTATTTCAAAGACCGTTCCATTGTTAAGGAATGGGAGAAAATGCTCAAACAGGCGAAACAATAACAAAGCAGGCAATCCGAAAGGATTGCCTTTTTTATTGTAAATAATTAGTAAAAATTATTGGCGCAATAGCATCAATTATGCCAATAAGGGGATAATATTTTAGTGATTTATAAATAAAAAAATTAAAATCTGACATAAAAAACATAATACCGTTCATTGTTTTTTAACAAAAAAGCGTGTAATATATATGATAGAAGGGGATTGGTGATACAGGAATGAAACGAGTAGTAATTGTTGAAGATGAACGATTGATACTGAAAGGATTGGAACGCTTGTTCAAATGGGAGGAATACGGTTTTAACGTTGTATTCTCCACAACAAGTTCAAACGAAGCTTACGAATATATATGCACTCACGGGACGGACGTTTTGTTTACCGACATAAAAATGCGTGAAATGACCGGACTGGAACTTATTTCAAAGCTGAAAGAAAGCGGACGGGAGCCTTTGTGTATCGTAATATCGGGATATGACAGCTATAAATATATGCGGAGCTCAATGCGGCTGAGAGTGTTTGATTACTGTTTAAAGCCGCTCTCCGGCGAAGATGCGGAGGAAATTCTTAAAAATCTGAAAACATATTTCGATGACAATGAAAATAAAATCGAAGATAACGGCAGTGCAAGACTGGGCGAGATTGTCGAGTACATCAATCAGAACTTTGACAGGAAAATTTCGCTTAAGGATCTTTCGGAGCAGTTTTTCTTCAATATGAATTATTTAAGCTACGCTCTCAAAAAGGAATTGGGAATGACGCTTACGGATTATTTGAAAAAAATCAGAATGGAAAAGGCGAGACGGCTTATACGGGAGGGCAAGACAACGACCGAAACGGCAATGATGGTCGGAATAATGGACTATGCGCAGTTCCACAAGCTGTACAAGAAGTATTGGGGACTTACCCCCAAGGAAGACAGAGAAAACAATGAAAATATTTAAAAAGATAAGGATTACCACAGAATTCAATGTGATTTTGGCAGTGTTTCTGACGATAATGCTTGTATCTCAGATTATATTGCTTTCATATATAAGAACGTATATTTCCGAACGGCTCAGCATGAACAAGGAAATAATATCCAAGCAGGTCGATTCGTATATAACCGGCAAGGTTGAAACTATGCGGAGAATAAAAAGCGAGGTCGGCACCGAGGTTGTCGTTTCCGATATTCTCGGGCGCAACGACGCCGCACTGCGCAAGGAGGCGCTTGACAAATACGCCAAAAAGCTCTCCGAAATACAAAATTACTGCCTTGACACTTTTTATATAGTTTTAAAGAGTGAGGATAATCGGTTTGAAAAGCTGATGGAAAACATGTCTCCCGTTGAGTATGAGTATCTGGAAAACGCAATGTCCAGGGAAAGCAACGTAAACGGGGAAATTTACCTCTATGAAATAGAGGATAAGGCATACAAGGATTACAGATATATGTACACCGTTATTCCGATTATCGGATACGACTCCAATCTGTATAAGACTATGGATTACGGCAGCATAGGCATATGCCTCAAAATGGATTTGCACAATGTATTTTCGGCGGACAGCTTCAGCAGCCGATATGAAAATTTGAATATAAACATAAATGTGAACGGAGAAAATATAAGCCTTGTTCGTTCAGATGACGGCAAATCCCCAATTATAGACATAAGCGGCAACTACATAACCAACACCAATTGGGAAATAACGGGATATGTTTATGATTATACATACAATATGCTTTACAGAATGAAAATACTGATTTACCTGTGTATGGCTATTATGCTGGTATTGATGCTGATATTCAGAAAGGTTATTGTAAAGGAGATTATAAACCCGATTTCTTCAATATGTACATATCTGAAAAACCACGGCTTGAATGACAAGCGTGAAGCGCTTGTGATAAATAGCAACAAGGATATAAACGGTCTTGCCGAGGAGATAAACAATCTATATGAGCAAATGCGCAAGGACGCAAGAAAAACCTTCAAAAACCACCAAGTGCTTTACGAAAAGGAAATATTAAATGTGGAAACACAGCTTAGGCTTTTGCAAAACCAGGTAAATCCGCATTTTATATACAACACGTTTGAAACGATCCGTGCGCTGGCGTCAATGTACGATGTAAAAGAGATAGAGAGTATCATAAGTGCGCTTACCAAGATTTTGAGATACAATTTAGACAGTCTGGATAAGGTGAGCGTATACGAGGAAATAGAAATCATACAAAAGTACATTGAAATTATGAAGATAAGGTATGAGGACACATTCTCGTTTGAGTATGTGTGTGATGAGGACGCACAGGATGAGGCAATCCTTAAAATGCTGTGCCAGCCGATTATCGAGAATTGCTTTGTACACGGATTTAAAAGCGACGGCTCCAAGCTGAATATCAAAATGGAAATCAGGTCGGCGGAGGATAAAATCATAATATCCATAAGCGACGACGGCAAGGGAATAAGTCCCGAAAAGAGGAGCGAGATATTAAAATCGGGTGAAACGTACGGCAACAGCTCGGGTATCGGACTTAGCAATCTGATATACCGGTTACGGCTTTGCTACGACAACAACTTTGATTTTCAAATTCTCTCGGACGAGAATGTGTACACCGTAATCAATATTACAGTACCGAAAGTATAAACACCACAAACACCACAAAGTAAAGGAGATTTGTAACATGAAAAATTTAAAGAAAGTATTTGCAGTATTGCTGACAATGTTATTTGCGGTGCCGTCGGGGGTATCGTTTGCGGAGGACGCTTCGTATGAAGTCCTTTGCGATTTGAATTATGAAAATATTTCAAGCGGAACAACAAACTGCTGGGATTATGCGGATGGCGGTAAGGAAGGTACGAGAACATTCTTCCACGGAGACGGTTTTTCGGGTGACACAAGTATAAAAATGGCAACAAACGAGGGCGGTTATGTATGCTTCTGGCCGCACCGCGGCTGGGACGGCAGTGACTACAAAATTTATTTGACGCAAGGCAAAACTTACGTAATGAGCTATAAGGTTAAAAAAATACCTGCCGATAAGAAGGTCAACTTCAACGCATTAAAAGATGCGGGCGGCGATTGGGTATGGGGACTCGGTGCAAAATTCAAGCCTGCCGATACAGGCTGGAGAACCGTAAGCCATACTTTCACGGTAGGCACAGCGCCGAGCGGTACGGGTGATGTTCTGACGGGCGTTCCGTTATTTTATTACGTATCACCGGATGTAAAAGGCGGAGATGCTCTTCTGATTGACGATTTCAAAACGGTACAGATAAACGACACGTCCATTCTTGGCGGAACAGACCCGACAGCGGAGGTAAGCGGACTTTCAACAGCGGAAATGACGGTTACATTCTCGCAGGAGATGAGCGATGATGTGACAAACCCCAAGGCATACATGATCGACGGTGCGGAGGCACAATCGGTTACATATGATGCGTCAACAAAAACCGCAACGGTTGTTCCGTCAACGGAGCTGACTCCGGGGACTGATGTAAGCGTTACGGTCAGTGCGTGCGATTATATAGGCAGAGCCGTTTACACCACAGCAGCAGAAAACGTTGCCTATCCGCCGGAAACAATTTGCAGTACATCGATTAACGAAAGCGAGGAAGAAATAGAGTCGATTGACGGCGTTACGGTAAGCTTTACAAACCCTGTCAATGATTTGACGGCAGATAACTTCGCTCTCACTTCCGCAAACACCGACAGCACGATTACATCGGTTGATAAGCTTGACAATAAAACATACAAAGTTAATTTCAACTCGTTCTTGAAAGCAGGGGAATATGCGCTTAACATAACGGGAGTTACGGACGTTTACGGCAGAACTGTCGGAGCGAAGAGCATTAATTTCAAGGTTAAAAAGATTATTCCGTCCGTCGTTTCGGCAACTCCGTCGGACGGCACGGGCGACCTTCCCGCAGGAAGTATGAATGTTTCGGTTACTTTCAATAAAAATATAGACCCCGAAACAACAAGCGGTATCAGTGCGGACAACGGTGCGGCGGTTGAAAATGTTGCGGTTTCGGATAATATTGTAACATTTACGCTGACAAAGCTTGAGGCAGGCAGTGCCTACACGGTTACATTAAAAGATTTAAAGGATACGGACGGCGAAACGGTTTCGGAAACAACTCTTACATATTATACTATGCTTGAAATGCCCGTCCTTTATAAAAACTCCTTTGAAAATGCAGCCGCAACGGCGGAAACGCTTGCCGACACCGACTACAGAAGATGTTACATAGAAGGCATAAGAACACTTGACACAAGCGAGTATGTAACAGGTCCGTCGGGATTAAAGGCTGTTATGACCGATAAAAACAATTCGGATTTAGTGCCGGGAACAGGTGCAAATCAGGATTCCAGAATAAAGCTTCAAATCGGCAAAAGATACAGAATGACATTCTGCATCAAAATACCCGATAATTCCGATATAAATAAATTTTCACCTGTAAACGGAGATAACAAAACTTTCCTCGGCGGCAGACAGGATTTGAAAAAAGAGGTTACGCCGATTGAGGGCAAAGACGGCTGGTTCAGATACGTATATGACTTTACGGGCGAGTCACAGAATGCGTCGGATATAGCAAAAGGTACTGTGTACGTTCCGTCACTGAGATTTGAGCTGAAAGCGGGTGCGTCGATAAGTGATAAATCGGTTTTCTATATGGACGATTTAGAACTGTATCAGTATCCTGAGGTATCTATTGCGGACAGTTCCGTTTCGGACAATGCGGAAAACGTGGCAGTGGATAAACCGATACAGGTTATATTTAACGGCGGAATAACAAATGCAGCGGCAAAAATCGGAACTATAGTATGCAATGCGGACGTTGACGGAAACAAAGTAACAGTCACACCGCAGACGGCTCCCGAATACGGCAGATACTATGAACTTGAACTTAACGTTACCGATAAATACGGTGTAGCGTCAACTCACAAAATACAGTTTAAGACCGAAACGGCGGTTAAGATGTCCGATATAAAGGTCGGCAGCGAAGCGTATGCGGAGGGTATGACCGTATCAAAGGACAACGATATTTCAATCACATTGTCCGCAGCGGCGTCAAGAGCGCAGGAAATGTACGGCGTAATCGCAGTGTATGACGAGAACGGCTACAGCACGGCAATGAAGTGCTTAAAGCTGAATATTGCATCAAATAAACAGTCCGTACCCGTTACGATTGACAAAGCGCTTCTTGCGGACGGAAAAAGCGTAAAGCTTTATCTTTGGAACAGCCTTAACAAGATGGAGATTATACATAATTCAATAATGTTTAATCTGCAGTAGGAGATATATTGAATGAAAAAATTATTATCATTATTGCTGGCGGCGGCTGTTGCCGTGCCGTCGGCGGTGACGTTTGCCGAGGACGGGAACGTTCCGTATGAAGTCGTTTATGACTTAAATTATGAGAATATTTCAAGCGATAAAACAAACTGCTGGGACTATGCAAACGGCGGTTACGAAGGCACAAGAGCCTTTTGGCACAGCGACGGTTTTTCGGGCGATACAAGCATAAAAATGGCAACGAACGATCAAGGTTACGCCTGCTTTATGCCGCACCGCGGCTGGGACGGCAAAGCCTGCGAAATCGGGCTGACCGAGGGAAAAACCTATGTAATGAGCTTTAAGATTAAAAAAATTCCCGTCGGCAAAAATACACGGTGGAACGCATTGCGTGACACAAACACGGGAACGTATATATGGGGACTCGGCGGTACTATGGGATTGTCGGACAGCGGCTGGAAATCCGTAAGCCATACGTTTACGGTGGGTACGGCGCCGACAAGTACGGGCGACGTTCTGACAGCTGTTCCGACCTTTACTTATTATTCGGAGGCAAAAGGCGAGGACATTGTGTTGATTGACGATTTCAGAACGGTGCAGATAAATGATACGTCCGTTCTGAACAATGCGCCGACAGCGGAGATAACAGGATTTTCGCCGAAGAAAATGACGGTCAGATTTTCACGGGAGATGAGCGGCGACGTATCAAATCCGAAAGCGTATATAATCGGCGGAGCGGAGGCAAAATCGGTTAAGTACGATGCGAAAATGAGAACCGCAGAGGTCACACCGTCGGTATCACTATCATCCGAAACACAGGTTTCAATAAGCGCCTGCGACTCTCTCGGCAGAGCAATGAATGTTTCATATTCGGCGAGCATAGCGTATGACGGAACATATGATGTCAAAGGCTTTGATTACGGAGAGTATGATGATGAAAAATACAGCGGCGGCGGATATGACGCAGGCTATGACCCCGATTACGATTATACAAAAGACGAACAGGAAGTAAAGTATTTCATTGATGAAAACTTTATGTTCAATAAAAGTATATATCATCAGGGCGAGCAGATAAAAGCGCCGTCGGGCTGGGACGTAAGAAATATCGGCGGAAATTTAACCGACAAATATTTCTTCCACCAGGGATTAATTGATACAAGCGACAAATTCCCCGTTGAGCTTAACAGGAAATTTGAAAATGCAAATCACGGCAGAATAACGCTTGATTTCATATACGTTCCGCTTGAAAACGCGCAGGACGGAATAACGTTTACGCTCGGTATGGGCGGAACGGCGGCTGTTAAGTACATAACCCGCTCGGACGGAAACCTTTATCTTGTAAAGGCGGACGGCAGTGAGCAAAAAGTCGGAGCATACGCCGTAAGAACGAATGATAATGATGAGGTCAACTGGGGAACGGGAGAAATCAAATATAATAACGGCGTCCGCACAGTGTTCAATATGGACACTAAAATGATAGAGAAAGTTTTCTGCGACGGACAGCTTGTTATCGAAAACGTTCCGTTCTGCAATGATGTGGAATATGTGGATAATTTCAATGTCAACACAGGCGATGAAAACATCGGCAAGCTTTGGCTGCGAGGCGTTAAGATGTACAGAGGTTATCTGATACACGAGCAGTTCTTGAACAGCAAGCTTAACGTACCGTCCGATTACAATTCAAACGGCAAGTCGGAAATTATGTATATGGGTACAAGTACACCGT
>CAKSPN010000064.1 GCA_934481375.1 uncultured Clostridia bacterium | reverse complement strand
CTTACCTCCTTGATTGTTCATTTTAATATCCGTATTCGGCGTCCCGAAAGCAAACAAAAAAGCATAGAAACCGTATTTATTTCATACTCCCTCCTTTTTTCACCGAAAAACGGCGTTTGTCGATATTATACGTCACAGCTGTAGTGTCGAATGACAAAAAAGGAAACGTAAATACCGCATCTATACTCCACCGGTGATAACAAACCAAAACTATCTACTTTTCCACATATTTTTCCATTAATTTTATTATAACATTATTTCAAAAAAATTCAATAAATTTTACACAAATAACAAATTTTTGGCACAAATAGCAAAAACCCAAAGACGAAATATGGCAAAAATAGACAAAATTCGGAAGCAGACGGCAGAGCAGAGGTGCGGTTTACAATCATTACAAACGTATATAAAAATTGCAGGCGTTTTCTCTTGCGGCAGCAGCAAGCCCCTGCCCTGCGGTATGCGGTTCGGTATGGCGAAAAGGCATTGTCCGTACAGTCCTTGACAAGTCCTTGATTTTCTGCTATATTACAATTGCAACATTACAAAAGGTGGTCATGGGAAATGAAAAAACAAACAACTCGGGGAGTACTTTATGCGCTTACGGCAGGAATTTGCTGGGGGCTTTCGGGAACGATAGGACAATTTTTATTTACATATAAAAACATAGACACAGGCTGGCTCACATCTGTACGAATGATAACATCGGGACTTTTGCTTGTAATTTTTGCGGCAATAAAAAGTCCGTCGCAATTAAAGGGTTTATGGGCAGATAAGCGTACCGCAGTGCACACGCTTATTTTTGCCGTATTCGGACTCATGGCGGTGCAGTTTTCGTATATGCACGCCATATCCTTTTCAAATTCGGGAACGGCAACGGCAATTCAATATTTGGGCGAGGCGTTCATTCTGCTTTACACATGCATTACCGTAAAACGTCTTCCCACTTGGATTGAGCTGTGCGCTCTCATACTTGCACTGTTCGGAATATTCCTCATAGCGTCGCACGGCAGCTTGGACTCGCTTGCCGTATCGCCAAAAGGTCTTATATGGGGCATTATTGCGGCAATATCTCTTATGACATACACGGTTATACCTGTCGACCTTATAAGAAAGTTCGGCAGCATACCCGTAACAGGGTGCGGTATGCTCATAGGCGGTGTTGTGCTTACCCTTGCAATGCGCACATGGAGAGTATCGGTTTCGTTTGATTGGGAGATTATCCTTGCTTTGGCGGCAATCATTATAATAGGAACGGTTGCGGCATTTTCAATGTTTTTGCAAAGTGCGGCGGACATCGGTTCCGTAAAAGCCGGACTCCTCGCCTCGGTCGAAACTATGGCGGCGGCTTTCTTTGCGGCGGCGTGGCTCAAAACAAAATTTGCCGCCGCCGATTACGCAGGCTTTATATGCATAACCGCAATGGTGGTTTTGCTGGCGTCGTCTTCGCTCGGCAAAAACAAAAGCTGAGGAAGCAAGGCTATACCCTATAAAACTTTGTATTTCCATACTTTTTTACGGTTTCTTCGGGAAAATCAAAGTCGCATATTACGGTGTCTATTTCCGAGAAATCCGTCAGATTATATTTCAAATGAATATTATATTTGCTTTTGTCGATAAGGTAATAAACCTTATCGGCATTTTTTAATGCAGCGTCATAAATCTGACTATACGAAAGCGTTCCCGATTTTATAATTCCGCTGTCGCTCACGCCGCCCGACGAAAAGAACATTTTATCGGTATTGTACCTTAATATCGTATGCACCGCATCGTTTCCGTCCAGCATATACGGCGCTTCTATAACGTTGCCGCCCGTGCAGACAGCCTTTATCCCGTATTCGCTCAAATGCGCCGCAAGCGCCATGTTATTCGTTATTACGGTAATGTCCTTTTTATCGGTTATGAAATCCCCGATACCCTCGCTCGTCGTTGTACCGTCTATAAAAACGGTGTCCCCGTCGCATATCATATCGGCGGCAAGCTTGGAAATTCTCCGCTTGGCAAGCTTTGCCTTATGATAGCGGAACTCCAGCGGCACCGAAACGCTTTCCAAAAGCTCCGCACCGCCGTAACTGCGCACTATCAGCTTGCGACCCTCCATAATATTCAGATCACGGTTTATCGTGGCGTTGCTGTAGTGCAGCGCTTCCGTAAGATATTTCACCGTGACATATCCGTTTTCTTTGAGAATACTCAATATATTGTCTATGCGTTCTTTCTGATACATAATGCGCTCCTTTTGATAAAAGTTGAGAATTGTTCATTATTTCAGCCGTACTTGAAAAAAGATGATAAATTGCTTATAATAATTATATAATGATTTTTCGGAAAGTCAAGGGGTAACGTGAAAAATCTACTGCGCATATCACCTCCTTTCAAGGCTCGGAGTATCTGCATACGCCGTCGCCTTTCAAGAAGGCAATCTGCTTGTATCTTTTCCACGTTGCAATTAAAGGAGTTTAGTGTGAAAAATCCGCTTATGCCTTTTCCGTGTAAAAAAGCGCATATGACGATGCCCCATGCAATATTCGCCGTATGGCACAGAATGGAGATTATTATGAAAGATTTAACCAAAGGCAACATTTACAAAACCTTTTTGCTGTTTGCCGTTCCGCAGATACTCGCCGGATTTCTCTCGCAGGCGTACAGCATAATAGACACGGTGATTGCCGGCAGAATATTAAGCTACAACGGCTTGGCGGCAATCGGCTCGACCTCGGCATTTATACAATTTTTCTCATCGGTTTTTTGGGGTTACGGCGTAGGATTTTCGATTTTTACCGCAAGGCTTTTCGGCGCAAAAGAGTACAAAAAGCTCAAAACCGTGATTTATGTAAACTACATACTTATGATGGCGGTGATACTCGCTTTAAGTATTCTGATAATCATTTTTAAAAACCCGATATTCGATATACTGTCGGTTGATCCCCAAATAAGAGATGACGCCGCCGTATATTTCATAATATATATGCTCGGTTCGGTATTTCTGCTGATGAACAACAACGGTGTATACCTGATGAACTCGCTCGGCAGCAGTTCGTATCCGCTTTTTATGTCGGTATTGTCAACCGTTCTGCACATTGCGGGAAATCTCTTTACGGTAAAGGTGCTCGGCATGGGTGTAGGCGGTATTGCGGCGTCAACGGTGCTTTCGGCTTTAGTGGTTGACATATTCTATTTTATTGAAGTAAAAAGCTGTTTTAAGAAAATGGGCGTTGATAAATACAGAATTAAATTTGAGGTAAAACCTCTGAAAACATCGCTTGTATATTCCGTTCCGGCGATGATTCAGCAAATGCTTATGTATTTTGCGTCGGTTGTTATTTCGCCTATGGTAAACGCTATCGGAAGCTCCGCCTCGGCGGCATACGTTATCTGTTTGAGGGTTTATGATGTAAATGCCACAATATACCAAAACTCGTCAAAGACCTTGAGTAACTATGCGGCGCAGAGCATAGGCGCAGGCAAGTATGAAAACATAAAGCGAGGACTTCGTGTGGGATTTTTACAAGGCGCTGTGTTTGTTCTGCCCGTACTTATTGCAACCGTTATATTTGCACGTGGCTTTTGCTCGGTATTTCTGCCGTCGGGCAGTACGGGCGAGGGGTTGGAAATGGCGGTGGTATTTGCAAGGTATTGTATGCCGTTAATATTGTTTAATATGGTAAACAACCTGTTCCACTCGTTCTATCGGGGAGTCGCCGCCATGCGTTTTCTCGTTGCGGCAACGTTTATAGGCGCTTTTTCGAGAATTATTGCTACATATATTTCGGTCAAATTCTTTGCAATGAACGGCGTTTATCTCGGCTGGGCAATATCATGGGCGGTTGAATGTTTGTTCTCGCTCGGCGTGTATTTTACGGGAGCATGGAAATCCCGGGAAATAAAAAAGGCTTTGGCATAAGAACGGAGGTTTATTATGAGATTTAAAACAGACCACGATTTGCACATTCACTCATTTTTATCATTGTGTGCAAACAATGATACCGAACAGAACAAATACAACATCTTCATCAACCCACATAATATATATTTTTACATTTGAAACATAACCCTACTTTACTATTTCCTTAAAAAATGACAGTTTCTGATTTAATCCCGTAAAACGCTGACCGAAAGAATTATTTTGGGTCATTGCATACACCGTTTTCTCACTGCCCGTCAGCACCACCATATCTCTCGCCCTCGTCACGGCGGTATAGAGCAGGTTTCGGCTCATAAGCATAGGCGAAAAACTGCATACGGGCATAAGCACATACGGGAACTCGCTTCCCTGGCTTTTATGCACCGTTATGGCATACGCAAGGTCAAGCTCGTCTAAGTTTGTGAACGGATATTCTACCTGCTTGTCCTCGTCAAAAATCACCGTCATATATTTATCGTCTGTATTTATTTCATCGATTATACCCATATCGCCGTTATATATTCCCATTCCCGGTTCGCCGTAGGAACGAGAATAAGGCATATCGTAATTATTCTTTGTCTGTATCACCTTGTCGCCCGTGCGGTAGACGGTATTTCCGTAGGTGTGCTCCGCCTTATCGTGCGACGGCGGATTGATATGCAATTGCAAAAGTTTATTCAGATTTATTGTTCCGGCTATCCCCTTTTTGGTCGGCGAAAGCACCTGTATGCTTGATACAGGGTCTATGCCATAGCTTTTCGGCAGACGTGTTTTATACAAATCCACAACGGTAAACGCCGTCTGCTCGGGCGTGTTGCGGTGCAGAAAAAAGAAATCGCTGTCCCTGACCGCCAAATCGGGCATTTCGCCGTGATTTATTTTATGCGCATTGGTTATTATAGTGCTTTGCTCCGCCTGCCTGAATATTCGGTTAAGGCGTATAACCGGCACAGTTTCACTGTTAATTATATCGTGAAGTACATTTCCCGGTCCGACTGACGGCAGCTGGTCGCTGTCGCCGGAAAGTATCAGTCTTGCACCGCGCTTTACCGCCTTTAAAAATGATGACATAAGATTTATGTCAACCATACTTACCTCATCAAGTATGATAACGTCTGCGGTAAGCGGATTTTCCTCCGTGTGTATAAACGTGTGGACGCCGTTATGCTCCGCTTGCGTGCCGAGCAGTCGGTGGATTGTTTTTGCTTCACAACCCGTCACCTGCCCCATACGCTTTGCGGCACGTCCCGTCGGCGCGGCAAGCGCGACCGACAGCTTCATTTTATCAAAAATCTCTATAATTGCGTTTATGGTAGTGGTTTTTCCCGTTCCCGGTCCGCCCGTAAGCACCATACATCCCGACAAAAGCGCCGTATGTACCGCATCGCGCTGTTCGCCCGCAAGCGATATGCTGTTTGTCTCCTCCAACTCATCTATCGCCTTTTCGCAGTTCTCCTCCGTCATAACGAATTTCTGCTCATGCACCGACATTGACGCAAGCCGTCTTGCGACATAATGCTCCGCCTCGTAAAATGAATACAGATAGTACACATCCTCGTTTTCTATATTGTCCGAATATAATTCGTGATGTATCAGCAAATCCGAAACGGCGTTTTCCACCTCAAATTCCTCTACCTGAAGCTTATACACCGCATGCTCGATAAGCAGAGTTTTGGGCAGATATGTATGCCCATTGCTGTAGGCGGCATTCTGGAGAATATACTTTACACCTGCTTTTATGCGTGTTACGCTGTTTTTCGGAAGTCCCATATTGAACGCAATCGTGTCCGATGTTTTAAATGATATTCCGTCAACACGATCCGCAAGCACATACGGATTTTCCTTTATTTCGTCCACTGCGCCCGCTCCGAAAATATTATGGATTTTAACCGCCACATTCGCATTTATGTTATACTGCTGCAAAAACATAACAATGCTCTGCATGGACTGCAGTTCTCTGTACGACTCGCCTATCGTTTTTGCTTTATCCTTGGAAATACCCTTTATCTCGGCTATGCGCTCCGGCTCCGTCAGCAAAATCTGCAAAATATCCGTTCCAAATCTGTCCACAAGCTTTTTTGCAGTTGCTTCGCGTATGCCCTTTATCGCCCCCGATGAAAGGTATTTTAATATTGTCTGTTCGTCCGTCGGCATAATGGTTTCGTAATAATCCACACGAAACTGCTCGCCGTAATCCGGGTGCGTTGTCCAGCAGCCCGTAAGGGAAACGCTCTCACCCTCCGAAAGATACGGCATATATCCGGTTGCCGTAAACATTCCCTCTTCGTGGCTGTCCACCTCGCACACCGTGTACCCGTTATCGGGATTGCTGTAGATTATTTCTTCAATTACGCCCGAAACCGTCAACTGTTCCATTACCGCACCTCCACAAATATTATACAGGAAAAACAAATGTTTGTAAACCCCCCGATATTAAAAATAATTTTTGTCACAAATTGTTTACAAAAGTTATATAACGCTAACAACCGCACAAGTGTGCCGTTTGCCGCACAGGCGTGCCGAAAACGGCGTTTTTATGCGATTTTCCTCTTGACACAACCCGAGCACAAGTGGTAGAATATTTATTGTATGCAGAGCACATTCGCCTTTGCAGAAAAAATTTTTACAGGAGGTTTATTACAACTATGAAATACGGAGAAAGAGTTTTAGAAGAATTAAAGAAAAATCACGCTTCCGAGCCGGAATTTATCCAGGCTGCAACGGAAGTATTGGAAACAATCCAGCCGGCGCTTGACGCACACCCCGAATTTGAGGAAGTTGCACTGCTTGAAAGACTCGTTGAGCCTGAGAGAGTAGTAATGTTCAGAGTTCCCTGGGTAGACGACAAGGGCAAGGTTCAGGTAAACAGAGGTTACAGAGTACAGTTTAACTCGGCAATCGGACCTTACAAGGGCGGTTTGAGATTACATCCGTCGGTAAACCTCGGCGTAATCAAGTTCCTCGGTTTTGAGCAGATTTTCAAGAACAGCCTTACAGGTCTGCCGATAGGCGGCGGCAAGGGCGGCTCTGACTTTGATCCTAAGGGTAAGTCGGATATGGAGGTTATGCGTTTCTGCCAGAGCTTTATGACAGAATTATCACGTCATATCGGCGCTGACACGGACGTTCCCGCAGGCGACATCGGAACAGGAGCAAGAGAAATCGGTTATATGTTCGGTCAGTACAAGAGATTAAAGAACGTATACGAAGGCGTACTTACAGGTAAAGGTCTTACATGGGGCGGCTCGCTCGCAAGAACAGAAGCTACAGGCTACGGTCTTGTATACTTCGTTGACGAAATGCTGAAGGAACTCGGCACTTCGTTTGAAGGCAAAACAGTTGCTATATCGGGCGCAGGAAACGTTGCTATATACGCTTGCCAGAAGTGTCAGCAGCTCGGCGCAAAGGTTATTACAATGTCAGACTCGAACGGTTATGTAATCGACGAAAACGGTATTGACCTTGATGCAGTAAGAGAAATCAAGGAAGTTAAGAGAGGCAGAATTAAGGAATATGCCGAAACTCATCCGTCGGCAAAATATGTTGAGGGCGCAGGTCTTTGGCAGGCAGTTAAGTGCGATGTTGCTCTTCCGTGCGCTACACAGAACGAGCTTCTTATCGACGACGCAAAGGCTCTCGTTGCAAACGGCACAATGATCGTTGCAGAGGGTGCTAATATGCCTACAACTCTCGACGCTACGGCATATCTCCAGGAACACGGCGTATACTTTGCTCCCGGTAAGGCTTCAAATGCAGGCGGTGTTGCAACATCGGCTCTCGAAATGAGCCAGAACTCACAGAGATTATCATGGACATTTGAAGAAGTTGACGCAAAGCTTCACGGAATTATGGTTTCGATATACAATGCCGCAACAAAAGCGGCTAAGGATTACAGCCTCACAAAGAGCGGTAATCTTGACCTTGTTGCCGGTGCAAACATTGCAGGCTTTACAAAGGTTGCCGAAGCTATGATGCAGCAGGGCATCTGCTAAAATTCAAACCACCGATAAGCTGTAAACAATTACTTGTTTGCAGCTTATTTTTTTATGTCTGCGGCAAGGTATACAAAATAGCCAAAAAAATTCGATAAAAAAGTAACAATTGCCCTATATGAAAAAATACATAACTATGATATAATATTAACAAGACTGTTTTAGAAACCGTTGAAATACGGCTCTTTCAGAGATTAAACGCAGCCAAAGGAGGAAATCTAATGTACAAAGAACCTGCGATTCCTTTTAAAGGAAATAAAGAACAGGAAAACGAATTGCGCAGCTTCATTGCCGAAGCAAAAACAGAGCGGGGCGCTCTGATGCCCATACTCCAAAAGGCACAGGACATTTACGGATACCTGCCGATTGAAGTACAGACAATGATTGCCGAGGAACTCGGCGTTTCGTTAAGCGAAGTTTACGGAGTAGTTACCTTTTACTCACAGTTCTCGCTTAACCCGAAAGGCGAACACCGCATAAGCATATGCTTGGGTACTGCCTGTTACGTAAAGGGAGCGGATAAAATTCTCGAAGCTCTCGAAGATAAGCTCGGTATAAAAGTCGGAGAATGTACGGCGGACGGTCTTTTCTCGCTTGACGCCTGTCGATGCGTCGGCGCTTGCGGACTTGCGCCCGTTATGATGATTGATGACGATGTTTACGGCAGAATGACCGTTGAACAGATTGACGACATACTCAACAAGTATAGGTCGTAAACACAGGAGGTATATTAATG
>CAKSPN010000063.1 GCA_934481375.1 uncultured Clostridia bacterium | reverse complement strand
ATATTGTCCTCATATGACATATGCGATGCGTCTATCATTACAGAGGTAAATCCGCAGCGGATAGCACGGAGGATTTCCTCAAACTTGCCGCCGTGGTCGAGGTGAATAACCATCGGTACTCTTGACTTATTGGCTTCTTCGATACATGTCTTTATAAAGCTGTCGCCCAAAAATTCAAGCTCTGTGGGGTGGATTGCCAGTATTACCGGCGCATTCTTTTCGTTTGCGCTTTCCACAACACCCTTTAAAATTGCCTCACTGCCGATATTGAATGCCGGTACGGCAAATTCGTTCTTGTCCGCTACTGCGAGCATTTCTTTCATATTGATTAACATAACAATACATCTCCTTTTAAATTAAACATTTTTACCTTTCGAGCCGGAAAGACCTATATAGTATTTTACAAGCTTTCTGCTCTCTTGTTCTGTTGTGTGTATCAGATCAAAGAAGTTAATATCGGGATTTTCTTTAAGAAGCTTTGCCGCCGCGTCACGATTTGCATTCATAAAGTCGCATCCGACATTTATCTTATTGATACCGTTTTTGACCGAGTTCAATATATTTTCCTCGCCCGAGCCCGAGCCGCCGTGCAGTACAAGCGGTGCGCCGGTCAGCTTTTTGATAGCCTTGAGCCTTTCTATATCAAACTTCGGAACCATACCGTCGGGATAGTTTCCGTGCGATGTTCCTATGGAAATCGCAAGTGCGTCTATGCCCGTGCGGTCGAAAAACATCTTTGCCTGTTCGGGATCGGTGTACATTGCGTCCTGAGTGAAATTTCCGCCCTCGCTTGCGCCCAGACAGCCTATTTCGCCCTCGGCGCTTGCGCCGTGTGCGTGTGCATAATCCGCAATTTCCTTTGTACGGCGTATGTTTTCCTCAAGGTCAAATCTTGACATATCGACCATAACCGATGAAAAACCGTCGTCGATAGCTTTTATGAGATATTCCTTCTCCTGTCCGTGGTCAAAATTTAAGGCAACGTCCACAGAAGCACGCTCCGCAAGAATTTTTACCACCGGAGTTATCAGCTCGCTGTCGCAGTGCGTCAGCAGATGATCCTGAAAGATATTGACGATTATCGGAGCTTTTTCCTCCTCCGCCGCACCGATTACGGCACGTGCGGTTTCGATATTGAAGCAGTTTATCGCCATTACCGCATAGTTACCTGCGTTTGCGTCCGCAAGCATCTTTTTCATTGAAACATACATTGTCCTCGTCCCTTTCCGGAATTAACCTATTTTAACCTGTGAGAGGTCAACCTCTTCTTCCTCGTCGTCAAGCACGACAGTGTCCTCTTCCTTGGCGTCTTTTTTAAGAATTACAAGCAGAAGCGCCGTAATAACCGTACCTACGCCGAGTGCGAGCATAAAGCCCCACGGATTTATCATTGCCGGAACTATGAACATACCGCCCGAAGGAACCATTGATCCTACATTCAGTATCATTATGAGAGCGCCGCCTACTGCCGCACCTACCGAGCAGGAGAGAATAACTCTTATCGGGTCTACCGCCGCTATCGGGATAACACCCTCTGTTATCATACAAATACCCATCGGGAATGCGATTTTGATGTTATCCGTTTCGCTCTTTGTATATCTCTTTCTTCTGATGAGCCACGAAAGAGCAACGCCGAACGGCGGAATCATTGATGCGCATATCTTAACCGCCTCGGGGCCGTAAACGCCGTCCATAAGCAAGCCGTCGGCGAATAATGACGCAACCTTGTTTACCGGACCGCCGAAATCGAATGCCGCCATAGCGCCCATTATCGCTCCGAATACACCTCTTGAACCTGTCTGCATACTTACGAGGAAGTTTTCAAGTGCTTCCGACGCCCATGCGATAGGTCCGCCGATTACGAAGAACATTATAAGTCCGATAACCACCGACGAGATAAGCGGAATTATCATCATCGGCATAAGACCCTGCGCCCACTTCGGAACTTTTAAGTGCTTCTTTAATATTTCAACAAAGTAACCTGCCAGATAACCTCCGAGCATACCGCCCAGGAAGCCTGCGCCCATATTCTGCGCTATCATACCCATTAACAAACCGGGTGCGATACCGGGTCTGTCGGCTATCGAATAAGCGATTGCCGCACCCATTACGCCGGGAAGAAGTCCCATACCGTATACGCCGAGCGTTACTGCCGCCTGCCAGATGTTGTAGCCGGCTTTGTAGTCCGTTATTGTCGAAGGATTTCCTCCGAATATGTTTCCGATTGCTATCAAGAGTCCCGATGCCACTACCAGCGGCAGCATAAACGAGATACCCGTCAAAGCATGTTTTTTAAGCTGTAATTTTTTAAACATCTTTCTTACCCTCCCTGTGTGTAAATTATTTTTCTATTTCTTCCTGAATTTTGTTTATGAGAGCTTTAGGTGATTTTATGGCAATGTGAGTAGGCACTTCGACTATTCTCTTGCCTTTAAATCTGTCCTTGCCGCCCACTTTGATGTCCGCCGCAATTATAACTACGTCTGCGGCGCTGATGTCGGCTGCCGTAAGCTCGTCCTCTGTGCCGATAGTTCCCTGCGTTTCAATATGAACCTCGTGTCCGAGTTCTTTTGCTGCCGTAACAAGTTTTTCTTTTGCAATGTACGTATGCGCTATTCCCGACGTACATGCCGCAATTCCGACTATTTTCATATCCGTTCTCCTTTCTCATTCAGAAAATATTTTTATTACTTCGTCTGCGTTCGCTGCGTCCGTAAGGCGCTTGCAGGTTTCTGCCGAGGCAAGCTTTCTTGCCATCTGCGAGAGCAGTTTTACGTGCGTACCGCCCTTATCGTTTTCGTTTACCGCAAGCAGTACCACAAAGTTTACCGGCTCATCATCTACGCTTTCCCACTCAACCGAATCCATAAGGCGTGCAACGGCAACCGTTGTTTCCTTTACGTTTGCGGATTTTCCGTGAGGGATTGCTATACCGTTTCCTATGCCCGTTGCGGAAACTCTCTCACGCTCCATAACATCGTCCATAAACGCTTTTTTGTCGGTGAGAGCGCCGCTTTTGTAAAGAACGTCGGCCATTTTATCGAGCGCCTCGTTCTTGTCTGCGGCAAAGAGTCCGAGTATGATGCGATCCTTCTTCAAAACCTCTGCTACATTCATTTCTCTCTACTCCTTTCTTAATATATTAATTATTTCTTTTTCATCTTCTGTTTCCAAAACTTTTTCGGCAAGCGCTTTTGCCTCGTTCAGGTCTGCCGACCCTATCTTATGCTTTATGCGGCTTACCATCGGGAGCGGAACGCTGAATTTTTTAAGCCCCATTCCCAGGAGCAGCTCCGTAAATACCGGATTTGCCGCCATATCTCCGCATACGCTTACCTCTATCCCCGCTTTTGCTCCGGCGCTTATGACATTATAAAGCATCTTAAGCACTGCCGGGTGACAGGGATTATATACATTCTCAACGTCGGCGTTTCCGCGGTCAGCAGCTGTTATATACTGCACAAGATCGTTTGTTCCGATGCTGAAAAAGTCACATTGTTTTGCGAACGCCTCCGCCGTAATGGCGCTTGCCGGCGTTTCTATCATTATTCCGAGCGACACCTTTTTGCAATAATCCGTGTCCTCGCTGTCCAGGCGCTTTTCTATCTGCGATATAAGCGCTCTCGTTTTCTTTATCTCCTCCGTGCAGGTTATCATCGGGAGCATAATTTTTACGCTCTTTCCTGCGGCGGCAATAAGAATTGCCTCCAACTGTTCGGAAAAGATTTCGGGATTGTTAAGGCAAAGCCTTATTCCCCTGTTACCCAGAAACGGGTTTTCCTCGACTTTCATTCCGAGATAATCTATCTGCTTGTCGCCGCCGGCGTCAAGCGTACGGATTGTTACGGGATTGGGATAAACCGCATCTATCGCCTTTTTGTAGGCTGTTATCTGCTCGTCCTTCGACGGCTTTTTGTCTGCCGAGGAATACAGGAACTCCGAACGGAACAAGCCTACGCCGTCGAATTTTTCTTCGCCTGCGTCCTTTAAGTCGGACGGCTTTCCTATATTCACCGCAACCGCAATACGTTCTCCGTCTTTTGTGTGTGCGTCTGTTTTCTTTATTTTTTCAAGCTGTTCTTTGAGCTGTTCCTCATCATATAGAAGCTTCTCATACTTTTTCAGCTCCTCGCCCTCGGGGTCTGCCGCAAGCGTTCCGCCATATCCGTCAAGATACGCCGTGTTTGCCGTTTTGACTTCCTCAAGTCCGCTCACTCCGACCACCGCCGGAATACCTATTGATTTTGCAAGTATCACGGTATGCGAAGTCGCTCCGCCTTTTTCCGTTACAAGTCCGGCAAGACGGCTGTGGTCGAACATCATGGTATCTACGGGAGTAAGCTCATGTGCCGCAAGTATGAATTTTTCATCGCCATCGGGGAAAGAAAATTCATTGTCCGCACCTTTGAGGGCGTCCTTTAAAATTCCTCCGATATAGCGTATATCATCGGCACGCTGGCGCATATACTCACTCTTTTTCGACTCAAGCACCCCTGCCATCATTTCGGTTGTGTCAGTCACCGCTTTTTCGGTAGGCGTTCCGCCCTTTATTGCCTCACGTATCGGGTCAGTGAGCATAGTATCCTCAAGGAGCATTTCATATGCCGCAAATATCTTTGCTTTATCCTCGCCCAAATCCGCAAGCGCTTTTTCTTTGAGCGTTCTTACCTTTTCGAGAGATTTTTCTATCGCTTCGTCTATGCCGACCTCTTTTTCCGATGAGGTGTTCTTTTCAAAATACAGAAGCTTTCCCGACGCAATCCCGGGCGCTCCGGCAATTCCTTTAAAGACTTTCATAACCGTAACCTCGCTTTTTAATCCCGCTCCAGTGTTTCTATCAGGGCTTTTACAGCCTCCTGCTCGTCCTTGCCCTCTGCTCTTATTTCAATCGTATCTCCCTGTACCGCACCTACGCAAAGCACCATTAATATGCTCTTTGCCTCATACTCCTCGCCGTCCTTTATGACGGTTATTTTGCTTTCAAAGTTATTTGCGGTTTTGCAGAAATCCGATGCCGGACGTGCGTGCAGTCCTTCTTCGTTTTTGATTGTGTAGCTTACCTGTACCATAGAAATTCCTCCTTTACCATTTTTCAAATATCTTTATAATTTCATCTTTATCCGTAAGTTCTCTGAGCTTTTTGCACTCGTCCTCGTCCTCCATAAAGGAAACAACCGATTTGTAAAATCCGATTATCTCCTCTTTTACTTTTTCGTCCTCATCGAGGTCAAATGCCAGAAGAAATACCACATCGGTCAATTCGCCGCCGTCGTTCCATTCAATCGGGGTTTCGAGCGTTGCAAACGCCGCTGCGGAATGATTTACGTATCTGCTCAGTCCGTGCGGAACGGCAAAGCCTTTTCCTATATCGGTCGACGTGCTTTCTTCTCTTTCAAACACGCTCTTTTCAAATTTTCCTGTGACATATCCCGTAATTTCAAGCTTGGAGCAAAGCATCTGCAAAAGCTCGGTTTTGTTTTTCGCCGTGCATTTGGGAAAGATAAGCTCCCGGTTAAAGAGGCTTTTGTTAGGTGTAATATTTTTTATTCCGCCTCTGCGTTTCAGCCGAACCGACCGTATGTGGTTTTCAAGCATTTTTATGTCGTTTTCGTCCGGCAAGTGCTTTATTTCCACAATATCACGGTTTAACCGGTAGCTGCCGAGCGGCGTTGCGGCGATAATGAAATCGCACTGCTCGCTCTTTATCTTCCGCATATCACGGCTTGAGAAAATTTCTGTTATTCTCAAGTCGGGAATTGCTCTTGCTATCTTCTCTTTGATTATCTGAGATATTCCCACGCCGTAATCGCATACTATGCATGCGCTCACGCCCGCAAGCTGTCTTTCGATGGCGCCGCCTATATGGAGCGCAATATATCCTACCTCGTGTTCGTTTATTTCAAGCTTAAGCTCCTTTTCAAACACGTTTCCCAAAAGCCACGCCGCCGCCATCATATTCGGATAATTTGTCTTTATCCTGCCGAGAAGCTGGTTTTTAAACACTATTCCGTATTTAAGGCGTGCTATTGTGACCTTTAGCTGTAAAAACATCTGCCGTACAAAGAATTTGTCGCCTCTTAAATCCACCGCCGCAATATCGCTTATCAGGTTTACAATCTTTATGGTCATTCTGCAAAGTTCGGTATTCATTACCTCCATACTCTGCCTTGACCCGTCCGACTCAAACTCACGTATTTCAGATATTGCCACAGCGTATTTCAGATATTCAAACTCCTCCGGCGGTACTTCCGTACCGAGGCTTTCGGCAAGAGCCTTTGCCATTTTAAGATCCGATTCGCCGTCAACGGCGCATTTGCGCACTTTCGGTACTTCCACCCTGTTTCCGCTTCGTGACCTTAACATACCGAGAGATACCATCATCAGAAGTCTTACGCCCGACGCATACTCGAATTTCATTCCGAACCTGTGTTCAAGCTCGGCTACCGCCTTTGCGGCAGGTGTGGCGTCAAAGCCTTCCAGTGCGGCGCATATTGCAGTGTAATCTCGGCTTGCAGCGACCGAGTGCGGTGCGTCACGCTCAGTTATAAGCTCCGCATACATATCCGCATATTCGGTATAGAAATTGACAAGCGCCGTTCTGTAATTAAATTCGCTGTAGCGTATCGATATTCCCTTGCCCCTGCGCCGTTCAAATACGATATGGTTTTCGTTGAACCACTGCGCTGTCTTTTCAAGTATCTTGTCCAGCTGTGCTCTTCCCAGATAATACTGCTGTGCAAGTCTTTGCGCCGTCAGATCGTTTTTACGGAACAGGTGGCGTATGATAAAGAAGAAAATGTCCTTGTCCTCGTCCTCATCTTCGCTTTTGAGATTTTCCAGGCGATCCGCCGATGAGATAAGTCTTACTCCGGCGTGAGGTTTGGTTTCTATCGTTCCGGCGTCTGCCGCCGTGAGCGCCTCCTTTATCGCCGCAATGTCGTTACGCACCGTTTTTACCGACACGTTCATTCTTTCGGCTATTTCTCCGAAAGTTATATAATTGCGGTCTTTATACAGAATTTTCAGAATATCGGTTTGTCTTTTATTCATAGCTTCGGCGGCTCCTTTCGTGTCCGCATCTCCTCTGTACAATTGCATTATACATCGGATTTCACATTTTGTATTTTTGTTTTTTTGACACATTAGGAAAAAATCCTACAATATGTCCCCCTATCAGCATATCAAAGTTATTGAAATAAGGCAAGTTTTATTTGAATTTTCGGCGATTTATTTTTTGCCTTTTGAGGTAAATACAGACGTTTTTTGCATTGACCGATGTATTGTTATATGGTATACTTGATTTATAAAATATAGGGGAGGAAAAATCTATGGAAGAAAGAAAAAACATACCGTATAATATAATTGCGGGGATTTTATTTGCCGTTTTGGCACTGATGGTGCTTGCAGGCATTCCGTCAAGGCTCGGATATTTCACCTTTACGTCAGCCGCAATTATGCTTTTGACGCTCGGCTCATACTCATTCATCACATTAATGATGTTTCTCGGACGGCGTGACATTTTCACCTGTATCGGCTTCGGGGCAGCCGCCTTTGCGCCGCTTGTACAGATTGTTATTCCGTATTTTACAAAATTCGGCGCCTTTTTGAGCTTTGTATCGCTCGGGCTTACGGCTCTTATTTTGACTGCGGCGTTTACGGGGTTTATTTCGCCGTTTAAAAAGGTATGGTTTTTGCCGGCGGTGATAAGCTTAATAAAATGCTTTGGGATTTTTATATACAATTTTATACTCGTAAGATTGCCTATGCGCTATGTTATGCCCAATTTTTTCGACGGATTGGTGCTTACGGCGGCAATCCTCTGTTCATGCATATACGCAGTATATCCCGACGGATTTAAGGCGGAAAATCCGCATAATACATACACAGAAAACGCTTCTTACACAAGCTCCGCCTACTGCGGATTGGCAAAGCATGTTCTGCTTTTGCTTTTCACTTTCGGAATATGGAATTTGATATGGGTATACAGAGTAACGGAATACACAAACGCCGTTAATGACGAAGCTCCGAGAAAACCCGGATATAAGCTTTTGCTGTATATGTTTGTTCCGTTTTACGGCATTTACTGGACATATGAAACGGCACGGCGCATAGATAAGCTTTCGAGGAATAACGACATTGCGGTGCTGTGCCTGTTAATGTCGGTATTTGTTCCGATAGCCGCACCTATCATTATGCAGGATAAAATCAACGCACTTGTAACGGGAAATCAAGCAGAAAGCTATGCAAAACCGAAAGAAGAACACGCTCACAGCGTGGCGGAGGAACTGCGTGAATACAAATCGTTGCTTGACGACGGTATTATAACGCAAGAGGAATTTGAAAAGAAAAAACAACAGTTGCTTAATCTGTAAACACAAAAAACCGTCCCCAAGGGGACGGTTTTTTGCAATCTGTCGGGGTTGATACACAACCCGAAACGCCATTTCCTATGGCGTACGGTTTTCGCAACCCGTAGGGGTCGATGCCCTCATCGACCCGAAACAAAGTCCTATGCAATGTGCGTTTCGGCAGGAGCAAGCCCCTGCCCTACGGCGTGCGGTTTCGCAATTTATCGGGGTTGATACCCTACGCCATTTCCTACGGCGTGCGGTTTTCGCAACCCGTAGGGGTCGAGGTAGATTGTCAAGTCAAGTGCAATATTTCAGCAGGAGATTTCAGATTGAGACACAATTTGGGTCTGTTGTTGA
>CAKSPN010000062.1 GCA_934481375.1 uncultured Clostridia bacterium | reverse complement strand
ATTAAGGACATACCATTCGGTATGTCCTTAATTTATTGTTCATTAAAATCGCAATCGGGGGTATAATAGAGTTAAAATCTTGAAAGGAATTGACGGCAATGAAAATCATCACAGAAAAACTTATCGACAGCTTCAGGCTCTATTTATATGAAGAAGAACGAAGTGAAAACACGATAGAAAAATATTTACGGGACATCAGGCGTTTTGCAAAGTGCGTCGGCAAAACAGATTTGCAAAAAGCCGATGTACTCGATTACAAACGCAAGCTTTGCGAAGGCTATTCGCCGAGAAGCGTAAATTCGGTTATTTCATCAATAAATGCGTTTTTTACATTTATGGGGTGGTACGAATTAAAAATAAAAACGCTGAAAATTCAGCGGCGCATTTTTGCGGACAAGTCAAAGGAGTTATCAAAGGCGGAATACGAACGGCTTTTGATTGCGGCTCAGAACAGGAAAAATGAGCGGTTATACTATTTAATGCAGACAGTGGCAAGCACGGGTTTGAGAGTATCGGAAATAAAATATGTAACTTGTGAATCTGTCAGGCAAGGGCAAGCGGTTATAAACTGCAAAGGAAAGATACGACAAATATTTTTGCCGAAAAAGCTATGCAAAATGTTAAAGGAATACACCAAAGCAAAGAATATAAAAAGCGGTTCGGTGTTCATTACGAGAAACGGCAGACCGCTTGACCGATGTGCAATATGGAAAATGCTCAAAAACTTATGCGAAAGCGCAAATGTGGACAAATCAAAAGTATTTCCGCACAACTTCCGCCACTTGTTTGCACGGACATTTTATTCTTTACAAAAAGACATTGTTCGCCTGGCGGATATTCTCGGTCATTCATCTGTGGAAACTACACGCATCTATACAATGGAAAGCGGAACGGAACATATAAAGCAACTGCAAAAACTCGGTTTATTGCGATGTTAGACAGAATTACAATAAAAAACAACATAATGTAAATTATGTTGCAAACTCAATGTATACATATAAATCTATTTTTATTTAGTATAACATAAAAGTAATATTATGTCAATGTTTTAAATTTTTTTCGTCATTATGCAACAAAATAGGACGAGCTGAAGCAGACTGATGCAAAAATTAATACAGCATCGGTCTTTTTGTGATGTGAAAAACTCATAAACACAGGCTGATATAACATCAGATTTTGTAAAATGTGAGATTATTCTACAGGATATAGCCACATAATTTACATTATGTGGCTATATGTTTTATTTATTAAAGGTAATTAGCCGATTTTGTCGGATAATTATATATTAACAAGGGGGTATCCTTGCGGATGTGTGCGTACAGCACACGAAAAAATATTTAAGAAAGAGGGATTTTGATGAAGGGCAAAAAACTTTTGGCGGGCATTATGTCTGCCGCAATGGTACTCGGTACTATGGCATTCCCTGTATTTGCAGAGAATACAAGCATTACATTCGACGAATTTGTAGCTGCCGTTGAAAAAAACGGCGGTACATTTGACGGCAAAAACGCAACAACGGTTACTTGGGAACCTGTTACGGGCTGCCGTCAGCTGAACCGCACTCATACCTGTACGGCAAATAAAACAGAAGCTACGGCATCAACGCCGAATGCAGTAAACTCAAAGCTTGCTCAATACTATTTATTTGAGGATTTAAGCGACTTAAATATTTCGGGTGTGGATTTTAAATTTATACCGAAAGATTTTACCGTTTGCGAGAACAGCCTAACTGCCGGCAGTTTTACAACGGAGCAGGCTGTGGGCGGTCAACTGAAACTGCACAACAGCGGCAACGTTACAATTACCGACTGTACCTTTGACAACGTTACGATAACTCCGTGGAGTCTGGAAGGAAACAACGTTGATGAAAACAGGACGGTTGATGTTGAGGACTGCACATTCAAAAACGTTATGTCATACGGGTTGAAGGACGTTCAGGCAGGAAATGTCGTAATAAAAAGAAATACATTTGACAATACAAAGAGCGGTATTATGCTGAGCGGTGCTACAGTAAAAAATGCTGTGATAGACGCAAATACATTCAGCTGTAATGCGGAACTCGGAGGCGATTTAATTCAGATTGCATCTTCATACAAGTTTGATGACGCTTCTTCGCTGGCGATTATAAACAACACGTCAACAACAGACACTTCCGTGCTTCGGGCTTTAAATCCCGATATGCCGTCAATCATTTTCGGAAACAACACTATTCCGCAAACGGCTCCGCTTACTTCAAGCGATACGCCCGAGGCAATGGCAGACAGCATAAATGACAAGCTCATCAACCCCGTTGCATCAATAGGCGATACATACTACACATCGCTTGCAGATGCGGTAACAGCGGCAAACGATGGCGACACTGTTACAATTATCGGTACAATTACGGTAGGCGGCAATGATTTCAGTGGCGGCGGAGACAAAAATCTGATATTTGACGGCCAAAATACCGGTGAGCTTTATTTCGCAAACCGTACTTACGGTCAGTATATCGGTCTGCACCACAACAAGAAAATCACATTCAACAACCTGACAATGACATGGGGAACGGCTGATTATGTGGGTCTTGCACACGGAAATGAAAAGGAATACAATCATTGTACAATAAAAGGCAAAGTATTCCTTTATGAAACAACAGAAACATTTAACGATTGCCAATTTATACAGGACAATGCAGATTATAACGTATGGACATACAGTGCAAAAACAGCAACTTTTAACAACTGTACATTCAGCGGTAAAGGTAAGGCAATTCTTGTTTACAATGAATTATATCTTGGAAAGCCGGAGAAAGATTATCTCGACGCAGAGCCGAACAAGGTTTACGTAAACGGCTGTAAATTCTATGCAAGCAGTTCTGTTTCGGGAAAAGCGGCAATCGAGGTCGACAGCAGTTTATGCCCATTCGGTGTAGAGATTGCAAATTCCGCAGCGGAGGGCTTTGCGGAGAATACAAAGAGCGGAAGCCAGCTTTACAACATTAAAAAGATAAAAGAAGATTTGACCGACTCGTCAAAGGATAAGACTTCGCTTAAGGTAGACGACGAGGAAATCAGCATAAGACCAGTGAGCATAGTATGGGATACACTTACGGACTCCGGCTTCTATGAGGCTGACGGCAAAAAGTACGGCGTAATGAGATTTTCTTTCAGAGTAAATCCGTCATTAACCGATATTACCGAGGCGGGAATTAAGTTCAGCAAGGCTGATAACCCCACCGCAGAAGTGTCGGGAACGGTTGTATCGAAAGAGGGCGCAATAAACGTATTCTACGGCGATATAACAAACATCGGCGACGGCGACACAAACAACTGCTATGCCATTGCTTACATAAAAACAGCTGCCGGCAAGGTATGGTCGGAGGTTGTGAAATGCTCTGTAGACTGGAACAAGAGATTTACGGGATATACTCCGGGAGGTGCTGAATAATGAAAAAACAATACAATGCTCCTAAAATGGAAACAATGAAGTTTGATGCGGACGACATCATCAAAACAAGCGGAAACATAATCGACGCTATATCGCCCGAAACCTTTGAGGGTGCCGTAAAAGTGGGCGAGAGCGCAATAGACAGAGTTGAATAAATTCTGTTGACAGTGGTGGAATTTTATGAAAAAACCGATATTTACTTTTATATTGTGTGCGGCGGCACTTTTTGCCTCTGCCGCATATGCGGACGAAACACCGGTGACCGTTACGGTGCAAGGTGAAAAACTTGAAACCCCCATTGCACCTCAAATAGTAAACGACAGAACAATGCTCCCCATGCGCTCCATATTTGAGAAACTCGGCGCAGACGTTACATGGGCGGCAGACGATCAGATGATTTTTGCTGTGAAAGACGATACATTTATCACTCTTAAAATAGGCTTTAACGCAATGTCGGTTCAGACCGCAGGCAAGGAGGGAAATACGTCCGTTTTTCTGGAAACGGCTCCGTACCTACAGGACGACTATACTTTTGTTCCCGTTCGTGCCATTGCGGAAGCTTTCAACGCAAAGGTTGACTGGATAGGCGAAACAAAAACTGTCGTTATTGCTACAGATTGATGGGGAAAATAAAGTGAACATAAGACAACTTTGCCCGAGATGCAAAACAGGAAAAGACTCCATGGAACTTGACGGCAGGTCATCGGAATGTCCGTATATGTACTGTCACAGAGGCAATCGCTGTACAATGTTTAAGCCGCTTTACACCCGGGGGTTATACGGATTTTTTGAAAAACTGGCGGCGAAATTGAAAAAGAAGGATACGCATTAATGCGTATCTTTCTTTATATATTAACGGATTTTTGCAAATAAGTATTGACAAGTGAGTATTAACAAGGGTAAAATTAAGATATCGGAAAAGAAAGGAACGGATATGCAAATGTTAGAAAACAAAACGGTTGTTCTCGGCGTGACGGGGAGCATAGCCGCATACAAGATACCCAATCTTGCAAGGCTTCTTTTAAAGCTCGGTGCTGACGTACAGGTTCTGGCAACCCCGAACTCCGCAAACTTTATAAATCCTTACACTTTTGAAACGCTTACAAAAAACAAGTGCCTTGTCGATACGTTTGACAGGAATTTTCAATACAGTGTGGAACACGTTGCTCTCGCAAAAAAAGCGGACATTGTGATGATTGCTCCGGCGAGTGCGAACGTTATCGGGAAAATCGCAAACGGGATTGCGGACGATATGCTCACAACCACCGTTATGGCTTGCCCGTGCAAAAAGATAATCGCTCCTGCAATGAATCACAATATGTTTCACAATCCCATTGTACAAGATAACATAGAAAAGCTTAAAAATTACGGCTATATAATTGCCGAACCCGAAACGGGTATGCTCGCAAACGGCGACAGCGGCGACGGCAGAATGCCCGAGCCGGAGGAACTTTTGGAATACATTTTAAAAGAAATTGCATACGAGAAAGATTTTTCGGGAAAGAATGTGCTTGTGACGGCAGGCGCAACCTGCGAGGCTATCGACCCTGTACGGTATATAACAAACCATTCCACGGGCAAAATGGGGTACGCCATAGCACGTGCTGCAATGAGGCGTGGGGCAAAGGTCACTCTTATAAGCGGACAAACAAATCTTAAGCGAGTACCGTTTATAAACACGGTTGATGTTTTAAGCGCAAGCGACATGTACGACGCCGTTTTAAGCCGTGCCGGCGATGCCGACATAATTATAAAGGCGGCGGCGGTTGCGGACTACAGACCGAAAGATGTTTCGGCGGAAAAGATAAAGAAATCGGACGGCGGGGCGGTTATCGAACTGGAACGCACGGCTGACATATTAAAAACTCTCGGCGAAAGAAAAAGAGAAAATCAATTTTTATGCGGATTTTCCATGGAAACAGAAAACGTAAAGGAAAACTCTCTAAAAAAACTCAAATCAAAAAATGCCGATATGATTGCCGCAAACTGCCTTAAAACAGAGGGTGCAGGTTTCGGCACGGACACAAACGTGCTTACGCTGTTTACGGAAAAAGGCGAAATGGAACTTCCTAAAATGTCAAAGGACGAGGCAGCGCACAAAATACTCGATGAAATTTTAAGATTGCAGGAGGGAAAATAAACCATGAAAAAAATTATATCTGCGGCGGTAAGCAGCGCTTTGATTATGACGTCCTTTGCGGCGGTAAAGGCGGAAACTCCGATAAGAGTGATTGCGGACGGCAAATATGTAAATTTTGACGTTGAGCCAACAATCAAAAACGACAGAACTCTCGTTCCCGTGCGTGCGGTGTTTGACGCTCTCGGCGCACAGGTGGACTGGGACGGGGAAACGCAGACAGTCCTCGCAAACAAAGGCGATACAAGCATTTCAATGCGTTTAAACGAGAACGTACTTATAAAGAACGGCGAGGGGATACTGCTCGACACCTCATCGGTACTCGTAAACGACAGAGTACTTGTTCCCGTTCGTGCAGTGAGCGAGGCGTTCGGCTGTAATGTTTTATGGAACAAGTATGACAGCGCCGTTGTCATTGTGAGCGACCCGTCAAAGGTGGTTGCGGCACAAATCGGGTCCGAGCCTGTTTACCTTGACGAGTTTAACGCACATATGATGTTCTCAACGGTAAGCACATCAAACAGCATACCCGGACCCGATTTTGAGGAGATTACGGACAGCATATGGGACACTGAGCAGAACGGCGTCGTTTACCACGAGCTTGTGGCAAAAAATATCTTGGAACAGATTGCAATGTGCCGTGCGGCTGTGAGAAAATCGGAAAATCAGCCGACAGACGATGAGATTGAGTCGATTTACGGAGAGTTTGCCGCCATGGCAGGCGGATATGACGTTGCGGCAGAGGCGCTCAAGGCAAACAACACCTCGGAAAAAGCATTTAAGCAATGCATAAAAGGAATAAAAACATACATGAATATGTATGAGGCGGCTTGGAAAAACTCCGACGAAAGCGCTACCGATGACGAAATTAAAAAATACGCCGCCGACAATGCAATGTGTGCAAAGCACATCTTATTCAGGGTATCCGATGAGAGCGAGGATGTACAAAAGAAAGCAAACGCCGAGGAAACATTAAAGAAAATCAAAGGCGGAGCGGACTTTGACGAGCTTATGACAACGCTTTCGGAGGACCCGGGCACAAAAGCAAATCCCGACGGATACACGTTTTTACCGGGGGATATGGTTAAGGAATTTGAAGACGCGGTAAAATCGCTTAAAATCGGCGAGATAAGCGAGGTTGTGAAATCATCTTACGGCTACCACATTATAAAGCGTGAAAAGCCGGACATGAGTAAAATCGACACGGAGGCTGTACGTTCTTCATTGACGGAAAGCAAAATAAACGCATCAATGCCCGTTTCGGAGGCTGTTACATCTGTGGAGGAAGATGTTTTATCAAACATACTGCCGATTAAATTTTAAGAGAGAGGAAAGGCAACGGTTTTCAACGTTGCCTTTTTTGATTTATTCTTTAATTATTTTTATTTTTGTGAGAAATTCTTGACTTTTGACCGTTTATGTTGTATGATATATCTTGTAGAGGTAGAGTTATGAAACTTATTGTAAGCGATTTGGACGGCACGCTCCTCCGAAAAGGGGAAAAGCGCCTTAACAAAAATATAACAAATATAATAGAAAAGATTACGGAAAAAAACGTATTTGCAGTTGCTTCGGGCAGGGCGTACACGGAACTGAGAAAACTTTTCGAGGGTATGGAGGACAGAATATATTTTATTCCGTCCGACGGTGCGCTCGCAGTATACAAAGGAAAAACGCTGTGCGAATGTCCGATTGACAAGCGCTTTTTGCCCGAGTGCGAATACACCGCACACGGGAAATACATTGTATATGTGAAAAGCAAAAAGCAGATGCTGATACGGAAAATCCGTGAGCAGTACGGCAATCACGTTATACAGATAAAATCGGCGGACGAAATAACGGAGAACATTTACAAGATAACCGATTTTACAAAAACGGCGGAAATTCCGCTTCGTAAAGTATACGAGGACGCCGATATGCGTGAATACGCCGCAGAGTGCGCAAACAAGGGTGCGGCAGTGAAAAAGCTTGCCGAATTGCTCGGGATTGCGCCCAAGGACTGCTATGTATTCGGCGACAACACAAACGATATTGAAATGTTTGCATACACAAAAAACAGCTACGCAATGATGACGGCAAAGCCGACTGTGAAAAAATGTGCGGAGCATATTGCGGAAAGCTTTGAAACAGAAGCCGAAAAACTGATTTGAAAGGATGTACAAAATGAACGGTTTAGCGGAAATTAAAAAAAGTCCGAGAATTGACAGACTTATCAAAAACTTGTTTGAAAAAATGCCCGAAATAGAGGCGGACAGAGCAGTACTGCTTACCGAGTCGTACAAGCAGACGGAAAATCTTCCGATTATCGAGCGCCGTGCAAAAGCATTTCGGCACATAGCGGAAAATATCCCTATAACCATACGCGACGAGGAGCTTATAGTCGGCAGCGCAACAAAGGCGCCGAGAGGCTGTCAGGTATTTCCCGAGTTTTCGTTTGAGTGGCTTGAGGACGAATTCGATACGGTTGCAACAAGAAAAGCAGACCCGTTTTACATATCCGAGGAAACAAAGAAAACCCTCAAAGAAACATATAAATACTGGAAAAACAAGACCACAAGCGATCTTGCGTATTCGTATATGTCAAAGGAAACACGCACGGCAATGGAACACAATATTTTCACGCCCGGAAATTATTTTTACAACGGCGTGGGTCATGTAACGGTAAATTACGGCGAAGTGCTTGAAGGGGGTCTTAAAGGGATAATCGAAAAGGCGGAAAAAGCAAAAGCAAAATGCAATGCCGGCGATGCGGACTATGCAAAGCGTATGTCGTTTTTAAATGCCGTTACCGAAAGCCTTGAGGGCGCAATAACATATTCAAAGCGATATGCGGCGCTTGCACGGGAAATGGCACAGTCAGAGGGAAATCCCGAAAGAAAAGCGGAGCTTTTGAAAATATCCGAGGTTTGCGATACTGCTCTCGAAAACGGAGCAAATTCGTTCTACGAGGCATGCCAGGCGTTCTGGTTTATACAAATGCTCTTACAGGTGGAGTCGAGCGGTCATTCGATTTCGCCGGGACGTTTTGATATGTATATGTATCCTTATTTCAAAAAGGATTATGACGAGAAAAAGATAACGCTCGAACAGGCACAGGAGCTTATGGACTGCATATGGGTCAAATTAAACGACCTCAACAAGGTGCGCGACTGCGTATCGGCGGAAGGATTTGCCGGATACAGTCTGTTCCAAAATCTTATCGCAGGCGGTCAGACCAAGGA
>CAKSPN010000061.1 GCA_934481375.1 uncultured Clostridia bacterium | reverse complement strand
TGAGTATTTCATTGGATTAATAGCATTTAAAATGTATTTCAAAAAACTAGTAATACTTCTGAGTACTCAAAGTTATGATGATATAATTTCTAATTTTGTTAAACCTGAAAACATGGAAAATTGGCAGTTCAGACTTATAAAAGAGAAAGAACTCTTATTTAACTGCAACTCGAAGTATATTGCCATACCAGAAGATAGAATGTATTGTTATTTGTTAAAAGGAAAACGACCGGCAGATACTAACGGATGCCAAAAAATTATGTAATTTATTTGTGAGGGGTATAATAAGATTCCAAATGCAAGCAACGCGCCATCTAAATCAAAATCCAAAATGTACTAAATTTGTACTGTTTTTGAATTGCAATTGACTGTCAAGGTATGTTACAATGTAAAATGTAAAGAGTATATGCAAACGGCGGCTGACAGATGTCAGTCGCTTTTGCTTTTTAAACGATCGATTATTCGGTCGTTTTTTTGTACTCAAAATTAATGTGAAAGAAGGTGGTGCGTATGATTGTAAGAATCTTTAAAGTGCTTTTGTAAAAAGTAGAGAGGTTGTTATTTTGGGGAAATTTATTTCATAAAATTATGAGAGGTGGTAAAAATGAATGATTTTCGTATGGAATACTACATAGACATTGGAGACGAGCAAAATATAAAGCTTTCAAGCTTAAATGAAAAAGATATGGAAGAGTGGAAAAAAGATATGGAATTACGCGCGCTTAGTGAATACTACAATAAAAAAATAAAAATAAAACAAAAAATTTGATTTTAAGAAGCGGTTTTGCTATAATTATTGTATGAATAAATAGTTGCCGTTTTTTTCTGGAAGGAGGATATTTGATGAAAGTAGCGGCAGCTTATATACGGGTTTCCACTGAAGATCAGATTGAATTCAGCCCTGACAGTCAGCTAGAAAAAATCAAACTCTATGCAGAAAAAAATCAAATTTTATTACCAAAGGAGTTGATATTTTTAGATGAAGGCATAAGCGGCAGGGATACAGCCAAAAGACCTGCGTTTAATGAAATGATTGCTCTTGCAAAGCGCAAACCGAAGCCGTTTGATATGATATTGGTCTGGAAATACAGCCGATTTGCCCGAAACCGTGAGGACAGCGTTGTTTACAAATCAATGCTCAGAAAAGACCTTAACATTGATGTTGTTTCAATCAGCGAAGATGTGGGCGATGACAAAATGTCTGTTCTTTTTGAAGCCATGATTGAGGCAATGGACGAATATTACAGCATCAACCTTGCGGAGGAAGTAAAGAGGGGTATGACCGAAAAAGCAAAAAGGGGAGGAGTCCTTACAATTCCTGCATTCGGTTACAGGGTTGAGAATAATCGGTTTGTTATCGTGCCCGAGGAAGCAGAGGTTATACAAAAGGTATTTAACGATTATTTAAACGGCAAAGGATTTTTAGCCATTGCCAAAACTCTGAATGCAATGGGCGTAAAAACGCACAGAGGCAATAAGATAGAAAACCGAACGGTGGAATATTGGCTTAACAACCCGATTTATATAGGCAAAACCCGTTGGAATCCCGACGGTAAACTGCCAAGAAATTATACGGCTGATACGATGATTATAAGCGAGGGAACGCATACCCCGATAATCGATACGGAAATATGGGAAAAGGTTCAGAAAAAAATGAAAGAGCAAAAAGCAAAATTCCGGAAGTTTTACAACCCTGACCGTAAAAATTTGTCGCATTGGCTTACGGGTATTGTAAGGTGTGAAAAATGCGGTGCGGTTCTATCAAATCAGGGCGGATTTTTCGGTTGCTCAAACAGAAGCAAGGGTACCTGTAAAGGTGTGGGATACATAAAAGCCGATAAATTGGATAAGATTATTTTCAAAATCTTGTCCGATGTAACACTTCCCGAAGTTATGCTCGAATTTGCCGAACCTGAAACCGAGGTTGAAACAAACACGGATAATGACAGAAAAATTATTTCCACTCAAATTCAAAGGCTTGAAATCCGATTGGAGCGGGTAAAATTGGCATATGAGGACGGTGCGGATACTCTTGAGGAGTATAAAGCAAATAAAAGCAGTATTCTCTCCGAAATTGATGATTTAAAAAAATTGTTAAGCAAAGAAAAAATGCCCGAGGAAAAAATCCAAAAAACAGAACTTCGCAGATTGACGGATATTTTGCAGGACGACACCGTGGGCAATGTCGAAAAAAACAAGGCTGCAAGAACAATTTTCAAGGAAATCGTTAAGGGCGGTGATGACGGTAAGACGCTCAGATGCGTGTTTTGGAGATAAAAGCGCACTCAAACGGCAAATGCTCGGCCCGCCGTACTGTGTTGCAACTATTACAGCAAGGCGTGAGTTTGGATTTTTTATATTTATGGGATATTCCAGGATTTTGTTATAAGAAAACATTATCTGTTCGCCTCCTTCTGCCATGGCCACGGACCTTCGAGCCATGCGAATTTATCAAGATTAGCCGAAGAAAACGGCGTAAGAGGTCCGTATTCCTTTTCATATTCCTCACGGAGCGCCTTTGCCTTTTTCACCAGGTCGCGGAACATCTCCATGGCTTTTCTGTCTTTCGGGTGCGTATCAAGATACAAAAGCATATCGTAAGCCGCAAAGTTATAGCTTTGCAGCTTTTTCATAAGACAACACTCATTCATCGCAGTCCCCTCCGTTATGCTTGCAAATTTTTCCGTACTCGGAGATGTTCAGGTTAAGCTCGGGAAAAATCGAGCCTTGCTCAAGCGCCGTGCATACGTCATATGCGGTGCGGAATTCCTGCTCCGGTACGTATCCGTATCCCACACAGCCGCAGGGATTGTACGGACAAGTATTATTTTCACTCATTATTTTGCTCCTTTCATTAATTAGTGCGGAAGTGTATCCGCATTAACATAATATGAAAAATGCCGATATTATGTTAATCATTAAAATTTTTATACGGCAATTTTCTTTTATAGTATTGCATATTTTGGGGTAAAGTGTTATTATGAAAACATAAGATACAGTTTGTAAACAGTAAGAGGGAAGAAATGATCGGATTAATAAAAAAACAATCGCCGGCAAGGATAATCGCTTCGGGATTTGCATTTTTGATATTGCTCGGCTCAGTACTTCTGATGCTGCCTGTGAGCGTGCGTGACGGAGTAACGATAAGGTATATCGACGCACTGTACACCTCCACAAGCGCAGTGTGCGTAACCGGACTTATTGCGGTTGACGCCGCCGATACGTTTACACCGCTCGGACGGTTCTTTTTGGCTATGCTTATACAGATAGGCGGACTCGGCGTAACAACAATAGGCGCGGGAATAATAATCGCAGTGGGCAAAAAGGTCAATATAAAAGGCAGACTTATTATACGTGAAGCGATGAACACAGACACGGGAAAAGGCTTGGTAAAGCTCATACGGCGTGTATTTGCCGTGACGGCGCTTTTTGAAATATCCGGTGCGGTTTTAAGCTTTTTTGTGTTTGTGCGTGATTATCCTCCGCTTGAGGCGGTTGGGATAAGCCTGTTCCATTCAATAGCGGCATTCAACAATTCCGGCTTTGATATATTGGGAAATTATCAAAACCTTATACCGTACCGTAACAGCGTATTGCTTAACGCAGTTACGTGCGTGTTGATATTTTTCGGCGGAATAGGCTTTTTGGTAATACGTGAGCTGAGAGTTAAAAAATTCAGGTGGAAAAAGCTTTCGATGCATTCAAGAGTTGTGCTTTCGGTCAGCTTTGTACTTATAGCGGTCGGAACGGTGCTTATTAAACTGACGGAAAACGTGACGTGGCTCGGTGCGTTTTTCCACAGCGTATCGGCGAGAACGGCAGGCTTTTCGACATATCCGCTCGGAACATTTTCCAAATCGGGACTGATAGTACTGATGTTCCTTATGTTTATCGGAGCGTCGCCCGGCTCAACGGGAGGCGGTATTAAGACAAGCACATTTTTTGTGTTGCTGCAAGGGATAAAATCGGCGGCAACCAACCACTCCGAGAAAGCGTTTCATTATTCCGTCCCCAAAGAAGCTTTCCGAAAGGCGGCAACGATAGCGCTTATGGGATTGGTTGTTGTAATTATGGGAACATATCTTATGTGCCTGTTTGAACCGAATATCTCGCTTGAGGACATAATGTTTGAGGTTACGAGCGCCTACGGAACGGTAGGATTGTCTACGGGGATTACTCCGCAGCTGGGCGTATCAAGCAAAATACTGTCGATAATAATTATGTATATCGGCAGACTCGGACCGCTCACCATAGCGACGCTGTGGCATTTCTCAAAAGGCGAACGTGTGAGCTATCCCGAGGGAAATATATCTATAGGATAAAATATGGGAAAGGGTATATTATGAAAAATAAATCTGAAAAAACTACGTACGGAATTATAGGACTGGGACGTTTCGGCTCGGCACTGGCGCTTGAACTTGCGCAGTCGGGGGCGGAGCTTCTGATTATTGATAAAGAAGAGGAAAAGGTAAGAGAGATGCGTGAATACACGGAAAATGCTTTTGTTGTGCGCTCTCTTGACAGAAAATCGCTTTCGGAAACGGGCATACAAAACTGTGATGTTGTTGCGGTGTGCATAGGCGAGCATATAGATACATCTATACTTACCACACTTGATCTGGTTGATATGGGTATTCCTAAGGTTGTTGCAAAAGCGAACAGTGCCGAGCATGGCGAAATACTCAAAAAGCTCGGCGCGGAGGTAGTGTATCCGGAGCGTGATATGGCGGTAAGGCTTGCGAGCCGTCTGGAAAATTCAAGAGTGCTTGACTCTATGCAGTTAAGCGAGAAGATAAACATATCCAAGCTTTTAATTCCCGATTGCGCAGTCGGAAAAACGGTTGTGGAAATGGATTTTCGGTCAAAGTTTGACCTTAATATAATCGCCGTTGAAAACAACGGCTCGGTAATCGAAAATATAAAGCCCGATTATGTGTTCAGAAAGGGCGATGTGCTGTTTCTTTCGGGAGGAAAGGGCGGTATGCTGAAGCTGTCGGAGTGGATAGAAAAAAATGATTAAGGGGGAAGGCTATGTCGGTAAAAACAGGAGTTATATGGGGGATTACGGGAGTTGCGGCGCTTGCGGCGGCAATAATGTTCGGCTATAATATGTACAAAGGTGCGGATATTGCAGACGGCACTCCGTCGGCATTGCCGCAGGCAACTGTTGATGTTGAACAAAACGAAATTTCGCTTGAGGTTATGTCCGTTAGCGATCTGGTTTATCAGATGATGTTTGTAACTCCCGAATTGATTACGGGCGTGGATACGGCAATAAGAGCAGGGGAGGCGACAAAAGCCGCTTTGGAAAAATACCCTGTGGGCGGAATTGTATATTTTGCAAAGAATTTCAGAGACAGGGAACAAACGGCGGAGATGATTAAAAATACGCAGGAATATTCAAAAATACCGCTGTTTATCGGAGTTGACGAGGAGGGCGGAAAGGTTGCACGGCTCGGCAACAATCCGTCTATGGGAGTGACCAAACAGCCGCCGATGAAAAAAATCGGTGAAACGGGTGATCCGAAAAAGGCGTATGCTGTGGGGCAAACGCTCGGACAAGACCTTGCAAGGCTCGGTTTTAATGTGGATTTTGCACCCGATGCGGACGTTTTAATCAATCCCGATAATAAGGAGATAGGAAACCGCTCGTTCGGCACAGACACCAAAATGGTTTCGGTTATGGTTGAAAATGTCGTGAAAGGCTTGCAGGATAACGGAGTGTCGTCGGCGCTTAAGCATTTCCCAGGTCACGGAGCTACATATACCGACTCGCACACGGGATATTCGGAGGTAAAAAGAACTGCCGATGAATTGCGTGCGGAGGAGTTTTTGCCGTTTAAGGCGGGCATAGACGCCGGAGCGGATTTTGTTATGGTTTCGCATATGACGCTTGTAAACGCAACAGAGGAAAAAGTCCCGTCGTCACTTTCAAAAGAGGTAATTACCGATATGCTTTTTAATGAGCTTGGATATACGGGCATTGCGATAACCGATTCGTTCAGTATGGGGGCGATTACAAAAGAGTTTACCGTGGAAGAAGCGGTTGTTAAGGCGGTAAAAGCCGGAGCGGATATGATTTTGATGCCGTTGGATTTGGAAAAAACCCATGCCGCATTGATGAATGCGGTGGAAAACGGCAGTATACCGCGAGAACGGCTAGAAAAAAGCGTAAGAAAAATTCTGACGCTTAAAATGAAAAAAGGTATGTTGGGGTAAATCATTAAAGAGCCTGTCGTCAGAAATGATTTAAACTTGAGGTTAGCACCTCAAACTCCCAATAACAAAGTAGACAAACCTTAAACGGTTTGTCTGCAGTCTGAAACAATCTTTGAGCAAAAGATTGTTTTTTTAATGATTGTTTAATTTTTTTGGTGTATAATCTGATTAGTTAAAAAAGAAAGAGGGTATGTTTATGAAAACATCAAAAATAATTTTAGCTTTGATTGCTGTAATGTGCATCTTGTCAAATACTGTTTTTGCGGCAAATATGTACGCAAACAGTGATTTTATCGAAAAGGAACCGGAGCTTACAGAAGAAACAAAACAGCTTATTTCTTTGTATCAAAAAGAGCCAAACGAAGAAAATTATTTAAACCTCAGGGAAAAAGTTATAGAAAATTATAATGCCGTTCTTGCTAAGAAAGAACAGAAACTGACCGAATTAAAATCAGAAACCGACGGAAAGCCGGGAGGGGAAGCCATTGTTGCTGAGATGGAGGAAATTGTGCAGGATATGTATAAAACGTATTGGAACCGCATAAACAGCAGTATGCTACGTTTTACGGATACAAGACTGCTCAAGTGGCGGATTGCCGATGCGGAGCAATATGACTATATACCTGTTATGGGTGCGGGAGAGAGCATATATGTAAAACGCACACAGGTTATAAATGCCGAATATGCCGAATTTATTAAAGCAACGGGAAAAGATGCGCCGTCTGATTGGATAAACGGAACATATGCCGACGGTGAAGAAAATTATCCTGTAAATTTCGTTTCAATAGATGATGCCGAAGAATACTGTGCTTGGCTTACAGAAAATGACGGCACAAACACGTATCGCCTGCCAAGCGAAAGCGAATGGGAGCTGGCGGCGGGACATATGCCCAAAGATGCGGATTTCAATTGCGGAGTAAATGACGGAATAACGTCGGTTTACGAATATGCGGACGTCATGAGTGGAGCGCACGGGGCGATTGATTTCTGGGGCAATGTCTGGGAGTGGACTTCAACCGTCAGAGACGGAGAAAATATGTATGGCGTAAAAGGCGGCTCATGGAAGAGCGACAGAACAGATTGCAGAACGGAATACCGCAAAGAAGCAAGAAACGGCTCGGAAAGCTATGATGATGTGGGTTTCAGAGTTATAAAAGTAATTGGCGGAGTTGAGCCGGAGCAGAGTGTACGGTTGGCAACACTCGAAAATCCCGTTGTTACTGTGGTGTCTGACACAAAGGACAGCATAACGCTTTCATGGCAGAGCGTCAGCGGAGCAAACGAATATCAGATTTTTGAATATTTCCCCCAAAGCGGTCTTGCGGCAATGCTTAACACAACAAAGGAAACTCAAATAACAATAAGCGGTTTGGAGGAAGGAAGTACACACAGTTATATTGTTCAGCCTATATCCTACACGGAGGTTTCGGATAATGTATCTGCCCAAAACAGTGTTTCGGCTGTCTGCGGACAAAACAGCGGGGACATTAAAGTATTTGTAAACGGTGTCGGGATTGATTTTTCAAAATACGGCAATATAACGCCCGTAATTAATAATGATGTCACTCTTGTGCCTGTTCGTGCTGTTTCGGAAGCACTTCTCGCTGAAGTTTTGTGGTACGGAGATACACAGCAGATAGACATTGTAAAGGACAATGATTTTGTGAAAATGACCGTCGGAAACAATATTGCCTATGTAAACGGCGAAGAAAAATTGCTTAATTCAGCGCCGTATATAAGCGGAGACAGAACACTTGTTCCGCTGAGATTTATTGCAGAAAGCTTTAATCTGAATGTAACTTGGGACGGGGACAGCAGAACAATTACAATAGAGTAAATATAAAAACCACAAGCCGCAGTAAAATACTGCGGCTCGTGGTTTGCGTTTTATAAAATCAATTCATTTTCGCCTGAATTAATTTTGTATTTGTTTCCGTTTATTTCAAGAGTATAGTCCTCATTTGAAGTTACATGGCAAATGTTTTTGTCGGCGACAATATCGGTTATGACATTTCCGAAACGGAGATTTTTTATACCGATTTTGCCCTTAAAGGTATCGGGTTTTGCCCATTTAACCGTTTTTTCAAACGCATTAATTGAGTGAAATCCCAATACAAATTCAATATAAACCGAAATCGGTCCGAGTGCCGACCAGCCGCAGAAGTCGGGACGCACCCATTTGCCGGGCACTTTTCCGCGGGTTGCGGGCATAGGCTTTTCGGGATCGTAACATTCCCATATTGTGTGCGGAGAAAACTCTTTGTATGTTTCGGACATATGGTTAAGCAGCTTAGCTGCCAATGCGTGAGCGTCTGCGTGCAATCCGTATGTATCAAGACCTTTGAGAGCCACATATGCCGTCGGGAGCCACACAGAACCGCGCCAATAACCGCCGCTCGGAACGTAGTCGCTGTCATCTCTTGAAAGAGATACTAAAGGAACAATTCCCCCGAGTGTTTTTTCATTTTTCAGTTCATCAGCAAGGTATTCGGCTTGATTTTTTGCTGCGGTTTCCGAGGTAAGCGTCCAGTATGACGCAATCGTTTTAACTTTATAGAAATCGTGCGTATTGCAGTCAATATCGTAATAAAAATTATCCTCTTTATCCCAGTATAATTC
>CAKSPN010000060.1 GCA_934481375.1 uncultured Clostridia bacterium | reverse complement strand
GTCTTTGAGCAATATAGCCGCAGGCATACTTATTCTTGTGAATAAGCCTTTTAAGGTCGGTGATTACATAGCCGCCGGCGACATTGAGGGAACGGTGTCTGAAATCGGATTTTTTGCTACAAAAATAATAACTGTTGATAATAAACTGGTTTCATACCCCAATGCGGCATTGTCGAATACCTCCGTTACGGATTACAGCGCACTCGGTACACGCAGAATAGATTTGGTATTTTCAACAAGCTATGACAGCGACATTGACACGGTTAAAAATATATTGATTAATGTTGCATCAGCGGATAATCTTGTTTTTTCGGAACCAAAGCCCGAGGCACATCTTTCAAACCATGCCGACAGTGCGCTTGAATTTAAGCTTATGGTCTGGTGTAAAAGTTCGGATTATTGGACAGTTAGATTTAATATGATGGAAAATGTCAAAAAGGCGTTTGATAAAGAAAAAATCGAAATACCGTATCCGAAATTGGACGTGTCGGTACAGCAGATTAGCGGTGAAAAGTAAGGGACGATGAAAAACATCGTCCCGAATGTGAAATTGTATAATGTGCGTAACGGCATTTCGGTGCGTCGCCCGATGCGGCTTTTGAAACCGTACGCCGTAGGGCAGGGGCTTGCTCCTGCCGAAATTCCATGTTGCGCTGATTTACTTTATTTGTTTTCGTTCAGCTCCTCCGAAAGTTTTTTTATACAGCGCTTTTCAATTCTGCTTATATAACTGCGACTTATTCCGAGCTGTGACGCTATTTCACGCTGAGTAAGCCGTTTTGTGTTGTTAAGTCCGTATCGGCTGCAAATTATATTAAACTCGTCGGGAGTGAGAACTTTTTTCATTGCATTGTACAGCTTTTTTGTTTCAAGCTTTTGAAATATCATATCGGCAACGTCCGCACTGTCTGCGGTGAGAACGTCGGAAAGCGTCATAGAGTTGCCCTCCTTGTCCGTGCCTATGCCTTCCTCCATGGATATTTCGTTTGCGTATTTTTTTGACGAACGCAGATACATAAGCACTTCGTTTTCGGCACAGCGTGCAATGTACGTGCTTAGTTTTTTTGCCTTTGACGGGTCAAAAGTATTAATTCCTTTTATCAGTCCTATTGTGCCTATTGATATTAAATCCTCGCAGTTGCGCTCATCGGCGTATTTCTTTGCAATATGCGCAACAAGCCGCAGATTATGCTCGATAAGTATGTTTTTTGCCTGCATATCTCCCGACATATAGCGGTCTATGTACTTCTTTTCCTCCTCGGGCGAAAGCGCCTCGGGAAACGCCGCATTTCCGCTTATGTATCCTGCCAGTACAAGAACTGTCTGTATCCATTCAAAAACAAAATTCCCCAAAAACATACCGATCTCCAATCTGTTGCCATGCAACAACAAAATAATAACGCAGAAAGGCACAGTGCATTTCTGCGTTAAACACCTCTGTATATATTATGCAATGCATGGCAGAGAAGTGCCTGTCACATTATTTATAGGACAATCGGTGAATTTTTAAAGTCCGCACCGCCCATACGCATACAAGCTTTCGGTGCACAAAGCGAGAACGCCTCGGTGGCACGCAGTTCGGCACGGAATACGGGATCGTCTTTGGTGTAATTTGCCGCTTTTGTTATGATGGGGAGTTTGCAGCTTTTTTTGATATTGGCAAGTATTTTTATGCCTGTTCCGTTCATTCCCAGAATACGGATATACGGCGGATTTATTGCGCACAATTCTTTTGTAAGGTCAAGATAAGCGGACAAAAGTATCCTGTTTATGCGTGTGCGTGTGTACCGCTTTGTCTTTATCTTTTCCGCAAGTTCGTTTATCGATGCGCTTTCCATACTCATTTTTATAATGCGGTTTTCCAGCCCCTCGCTTACGTCATTTATCTGTGAAAGTTTTTCGGCGCTTTGACAGCGAAGGTTGTAAATTACCGCATTGTCAAGGCGTGAGAGCGAATACGGATTTGCGATTTCGTCCGCATCGTAAGGCACAAAAGCCGAAATGTCGCCGCCGTCAAAAATCCTGCTTCTTATGGCGGAGGCGCTTGCCGTGTCTGATGTAACGGTCATATCGTTATGCCCTACAGCATGGCGCTTTATTGCACGTGGTGTGATTGAGCTGTTAAGCCGCTTTATTGCGCAGATATATTCAAGCGCAAGTATGTTGTTGGGCATTGTTAAAATATCCGTGCCGATTAAACCATCGTATGCAAGCTTTCGTGCGGAAGGATAATTCATACCCTCCGAAACATATCCTTTTATCTTTTCCGATACATCAATAGGCTCGTTGATTATTATATCGGCGGCGTTTATAAGCGATTGTATATCGCCGCTTTCCGAGCCGAAACAAAGCTCGTCCGCACAAATCGCATCGGCAATATATACACCGCCGTGCGCAAACCGCTGTGCGGTGTTAAGAGCATACGTGACGGGCAGTTCTATAACGAGATCGGCGCCGTTGGAAAGCGCCGCCGTGGTTCTTGACCATTTGTCTGTCACGGCGGCGTCGCCGCGCTGAACAAAACTGCCGCTCATAATAACAACTGCGGCATCGGAATGTTCTTTTACCTTTTCTATCATATATTTATGTCCGTTGTGAAACGGATTGTATTCCGCTATTATTGCGCTCACTTTCAAGCTTCTCACCTCACGGTTATTATACACTATTTTTTTTAAAATGTATAGTATATAATTAAATTGTTAAAAACTATTGACAAAAAGAGCAAATTAAAGTACAATAGTATTGATGACATATGAATGTTTGTTCATATGTAAATAATATTCGGGAGATGGCAAAATGAACAAGTCGGTTTATATGGATAACAACGCCACAACTGCCGCCAAGCCGGAGGTTGTGGAGGCAATGCTTCCGTATTTTACGGAAATATGGGGCAATGCGTCGTCGAAGTTTTACGATACGGGCATCAAGGCAATCACGGAATTGGACAAGATGCGTGCGGATATTGCGAAAAGACTCGGCGCAGCAAAGTCGAATGAAATATATTTTACAGGCTCGGGCTGTGAAGCTGATAACTGGGCAATCAAAGGAATTGCATCGGCGTATCAGAGCAAGGGCAATCATATCATAACGAGCAAAATAGAGCATCACGCAATTTTAAATACGTGTGCATATCTTGAAAAGCACGGCTTTAAGGTTACGTACCTTGATGTTAATTCTGAGGGAATTGTAAACCCGAAGGACGTAGAGGACGCAATAACCGAGGATACTATCCTTATCAGCATTATGACGGCAAATAACGAAATCGGCACAATAGAGCCGATAAAGGAAATAGCGGAAGTGGCGAGAAAGCATAAAGTAATTTTCCACACGGACGCCGTTCAGGCAATCGGGCATATGCCTATAAACGTGCAGGAGTTGGGCGTTGATATGCTGTCGCTTTCGGCGCATAAATTCCACGGACCGAAGGGCGTGGGAGCGCTGTATATAAGAAACGGCGTTAAAATAGACAATCTTATTCACGGCGGCGGACAGGAACGTGGAAAGCGTGCCGCAACGGAAAATCTTGCCGGTATAGCGGGTCTTGCAAAGGCGCTTGAACTTGCGACGGACAACCTTGACGAAAACGTTAAGAAAATGACCGAAAAGCGTGACAGACTGATAAAGGGAATAGAAGAAAATATTCCGTACTGCACACTTAACGGACCGAAAAACGAAAACAGACTTTGCAATAACGTAAACTTTTCGTTTAAATATGTAGAGGGCGAATCGATACTGATGCTTTTAAATATGTACGGTATAGCCGCATCGAGCGGAAGCGCCTGCGCATCGGGTTCGCTTGACCCGTCGCATGTTCTGCTCGCAATCGGACTTCCGGCTGAGATAGCGCACGGCTCGGTAAGAATGAGTTTAAGCGAGGATACCACGGACGAAGAAGTGGATTACGTGCTTGAAGTTCTGCCGAAAATAATACAGAGATTAAGAGATATGTCGCCTTTGTATGAGGAAGTTTTAAAAGCAGGCAAATAAAGCTATGTGCCGACGGCACGGAAAGGAATGATACAGTTATGTACAGTGAAAAAGTTATGGATCATTTCTCAAACCCGAGAAATGTTGGAGAAATAGAGGACGCAAATGCGGTAGGCGAGGTAGGAAACGCAGTCTGCGGCGATATTATGAAAATCTATATGAAGATAGAGGATAATATCATAAAGGACGTAAAATTCAAAACGTTCGGCTGCGGTGCGGCGATAGCCACAAGCTCAATGGCAACCGAAATGGTTAAGGGAAAAACGGTTGACGAGGCTCTGGAACTTACAAATAAAGCTGTTATGGAGGCTCTTGACGGACTTCCCCCCGAAAAAATACACTGCTCGGTGCTTGCGGAACAGGCTATACAGTCTGCACTTGAGGACTACAGCAAGAGAACGGGAATAAAGCTTAATACAAAGGCAAAGTGCAATTTTAATTGTGCTGAGTGTCATAAGGAACATTGAAAATAAGGCTGTTGCGATAAGCAACAGCCTTATTTGTTACAAAAATGTTACGGCAAATTTTCTCGATTATAACAAATATAAAAAACGCTTGAATATCGGAAGACAATGATATATAATCATTTAAGAATTAGTACCTGATACTAATAATTGTTGATAAATTGTCAAAAGGGGGTATCTGTGTGGGGAAAACACTGAAAAAAGACCGCCACGCTTACTTGATAAAAGAGATACACAAAAACCCGTTTCTGAAAGATGAGGATTTGGCAAAAGCCTGCCATGTGAGCATATCAACCATACGCTTTGACCGTGCCGAATTGGGGATTGCGGAGTACAGAGAGCGCATAAGAGATATGGCGCGGGGCGAAATGAACACTCAGAGCAATGAGGGTGAGCTTTTAGATATTGACCCGTTTCATAACGGAATATCCGTTCTTGAAACGGACGACTCAATGCTTTTTGAAAATACAAATATTGTGCGCAGTCAGTGCATATATGCATTGGCGGAAAATCTTGCACTGCACGTTATAAAGGCAAAATCGGCGCTTGTAAAGGTTGCAAACGTGAAATACATCAAGGAAGTCCTTTCGGGCGAGCGGCTCGTGGCAAGGTCGGAGGTGGTGCGTGTACGTGAGAGGGAATATCTTGTACACGTATTTATAAAAGCGAACCTGAATGAGGTTTTCAGAGGTAAATTCAGTCTGGCTGTTATCGACAGCGAATAATCGGAGGCGGAAACAAATGAAAATCATAATTGACGCTATGGGCGGCGACAATGCACCGCAGGTGCCTGTCGAAGCAGGTGTCAAAGCGGCAAAACAGCTTGGGATAGAGGTTGTTCTGGTCGGAAAAGAGGACGTTATACGAAAAGAAGCCGAAAAGTATGACTACCACGGCTCAAATGTTACAATCGTAAATGCCGACGAGGTGATAACAAATCACGAGGAACCGGCAAAGGCGGTAAGGAGCAAGAAAAACGCATCAATAGTTGTTGCCGCCAATATGCTCAAAAACGGCGAGGGCGACGCACTGCTTTCAATGGGAAATACGGGAGCAATTCTTGCGTCGGGACTGCTGATTGTGGGACGGTTAAAGGGCATACTTCGCCCGGCACTCGCAACGCTTCTGCCTACGGCTAAGGGACCCAAAATGCTTATAGACGCCGGCGCAAACACGAATTGCAGACCGGAAAATCTTGTCCAGTTTGCGGTTATGGGTCACATATATATGAAGAATGTTGTCGGAATAAGCTCTCCTAAAATCGGACTTGTTTCAAACGGCGAGGAGGAGGGCAAGGGCGATACGCTTACAAAAGAGGCGTACAAACTGCTCGAAAACGAAAAGATTAACTTTATCGGCAACATAGAGGGCAGAGATATAATGGAAGGAAACGCCGACGTCATAACAACCGACGGCTTTGTCGGAAACGTGATTTTAAAGACTATCGAGGGAATGGGTCACGTTGTGGGCAGCAGGCTCAAGAGTATTTTCAAGAAGAATTTCATAACCGCTGTCGGCGCATTGTTTGTGCGCAGCGGAATAAACGACTTCAAAAAATCGATGGATTATCGTGAATACGGCGGCGCTCCGCTTTTGGGAATAAAGCGCCCGATTATAAAGAGCCACGGCTCGTCCGATACTTTTACCGCATTTAAGGCGATAGAGCAGACGAAAAAATATGTTGAGGCAAACGTTAATGAGGAAATATCAATGTATCTGAAAGAACGGGAGGAACAAAGCAGATGACATATGTAAAAATTGCGGGACTGGGCAAATATTTGCCCGAGAAAATATACGATAACGCATATATGGAAAGCATTGTGGACACGAACAATGAATGGATAGTGCGCCGAACGGGAATTGAGGAAAGGCGCATAAGTGCGGATAACGAGTTCACAACAGATATGGCAACAAAAGCAGCGCAGAATGCACTTGAGAATGCCAAAATGTCTGCGGAGGATATTGACCTTATAATGCTTGCAACCGTAACTCCGGACTATTTCACACCGTCCTGTTCGTGCGTTGTGCAGAAAAATATCGGTGCGGTAAATGCGGCGGCGTTTGATTTCAATACCGCTTGTTCGGGATTTGTCGCAGGACTTATGATTGCGAAACAGTTTATTGAAACGGGAACATATAGAAATATACTTTTGGTAGCGGCTGACGTTTTAAGCAAAGCGACCGATTATAATGACAGAGCAACCTGTGTGCTGTTCGGCGACGCCGCCGGTGCGGCGGTACTTACGGCGTCCGATAAGCCGGGCGTTATAGCCTGCGAAATGGGCGCTGACGGCGCTGGCGGCGATACGCTTACAATGCTTGCATATAAAGAGGATCCCGAGGAAACGGAAAAGCGTGTGAGCCACAGAAAGGAAACTATCTGGATGGCAGGACAGTCCGTAATGAAATTTGCCGTCAAGGCAATGGCGGACTCGTCACAGCGTGTGCTTGAAAAAGCGGGACTTACATGGGACGATATAGAGCTTGTTGTACCGCATCAGGCAAATTACAGAATAGTGGAAAGCGCAGTTAAAAGAATGGGTATAACAGACGAAAAAGTTTTCTATACTCTTAATAAGTACGGAAACACCTCCGCCTCTTGTATCCCCGTAGCGCTCTGCGAAGCTGTTGAATGCGGCAGAGTTAAAAAGGGCGACAAAGTTGTTTTAGTCGGCTTTGGCGGAGGACTGACATATGCGGGAGCTGTTGTCGAACTATAATTCTTGCGAAAAATAAGCGGCGCATCCCGCCCCTTTTCAGGCACTTGAAGTATACACATACATCGGCGTGCCTTCAAAGAGCAATCTGCTTGCTTCTTTTCCGCAACAAAGAAAAGAGGAAAAATAAACGGCGCATCCCGCCCTTTTCAGGCACTTGAAGTATACACATACATCGGCGTGCCTTCAAAGAGTAATCTGCTTGCTTCTTTTCCGCAACAAAGAAAAGAGGAAAAATAAACGGCGCATCCCGCCCCTTTTTAGACACTTGAAGTATACACATACATCGGCGTGCCTTTAAAAAGCAATCTGTTTGCTTCTTTTCCGCAACAAAGAAAATCGGTGTGCGTCAAACAAATAATTTGCTTGTTGCATTTTTACAACGGGACAAAAAAGAAAGAATAAACGGTATATTTTACCGAAAACAAAAATTTAACCATACAAGAAACGGAGGAAATACGATGAACAGATTATGCGAACTGTTGGGAATTGAATATCCCATTATTCAGGGAGGTATGGCGTGGGTTGCCACAGCGGAGCTTGCGGCGGCTGTTTCAAACGGAGGCGGACTTGGACTTATTGCCGCCGGCGGCGCACCTGCCGATGTTGTAAGAGAGCAGATAAAAAAATGCAGAACTCTTACCGATAAGCCGTTCGGCGTAAACGTTATGCTTATGTCGCCGTTTGCGGAGGATGTTATGAATATGATAATTGAGGAAAAGCCTGCCGTTGTTGCAACGGGCGCAGGCAATCCCGGAAAATATATTGAACCGCTCAAAGCGGCGGGAATAAAAATTCTTCCCGTAGTACCGAGTGCGGCGCTTGCGTCACGTATGGAAAAGTACGGTGCAGATGCGGTTATTGCCGAGGGTACGGAAGCCGGCGGACACATAGGCGAGCTTACCACAATGGTGCTTGTTCCGCAGGTTGCGGACGCAGTAAGTATACCTGTCGTTGCGGCAGGCGGTATTGCGGATAAGCGTGGTGCGGCGGCGGCGTTCGCTCTCGGAGCGGACGGCATACAGGTCGGAACGAGATTTATCTGCTCGGACGAGTGTATTGCGCACGATAATTACAAACAGGCTGTATTAAAAGCACGTGAGCGTGACGCCGTTGTAACGGGACGTTCAACGGGAGCGCCTGTGCGAGCGCTTAAAAACAAGCTTACAAAAGAGTATGAACGCCTTGAAAAAGAGGGCGCGCCGTTTGAAGAAATAGAAAAACTCGGAGTGGGCGGACTGCGCCGTGCTTTCGAGGACGGAGACACGGAAACAGGCTCGCTCATGGCGGGACAGTCTGCCGCTATGGTTCATAAAATAGAGCCGTGCGCAGATATTATAAAAAGCTATTTTGAAAATATGCAGGAAGTTGCGGACGGAATTTCAGCTAAGCTTAAGTAGAAAGGATAAAAGATTATGGGTAAACTTGCATTTTTATTCTCCGGTCAAGGCTCACAGGCTATAGGTATGGGCAAGGAACTGGCAGATAATTTTGAATGTGCGGCAAAAACGTTTAAAGAGGCTGACGAGGCTCTGGGATTTAGCATTAGCGATATGATCTGGAACGGAGACTCCGAAACGCTTATGATAACCGAAAACACACAGCCTGCCATTGTCACAATGAGTACGGCGGCACTCCGCATTATGCAGGAAAAGGGCATAGTACCCGATGTTACCGCAGGATTGAGCCTTGGCGAGTATA